>JALYJS010000040.1 GCA_030799345.1 Pseudomonadota bacterium
CGAGCTCGGCATTGCGGGACGCGATCGCGGACGCGAACGCCGTCATCCACAGCTGCGCCGGGTTCAGGCCCGGCGCGCCCTGCGGCGTCAACACCGTGGACAGGTTGAGCCGCAGGTCGCGCGCGTAATCGGGGATGCGATCGCTGAGTGTGTCCATGTCAGGCCGCCTTCAGGGTGTCTTCGCCCTTCTGCCAGTTGCAGGGGCAAAGTTCGTCCGTCTGCAGGCCGTCGAGCACGCGCAGCACTTCCTCCGGACTGCGGCCGACGCTCAGGTCGGTCACGTAGACGAAGCGGATCACGCCCTCGGGGTCCACGATGAACGTCGCGCGCTGTGCCACGCCCGCCTCCGGGTCGAGCACGCCGAGCGCGATCGACAGCTCGCGCTTGATGTCGGACAGCATCGGGAACGGCAGGTCACGCAGGTCCTCATGCGACTTGCGCCAGGCCAGGTGCACGAACTCGGAATCCGTGCTGACGCCCAGCAACTGGGCATCGCGGTCCTTGAACGCGCGGTTCAGCTTGCCGAAGCCGGCGATCTCGGTCGGGCAGACGAACGTGAAGTCCTTGGGCCAGAAGAACACGATCAGCCACTTGCCCGCATGGGTCTTGTCGCTGATCTCCTGGAACGCCTGGTTGACGTCGTTGTTCACGACACCCGTCAGCTTGAATTCGGGAAACTTGCTTCCAATGCTTAGCATGTCTTCACTCCTGTGAAAGTTTGCGGGACCTTCGCCCCCCGGGATGAGGCGCAGGATGCGGCTTCCGGTATCATTTGTACAATCGATTGTAAGTATCCCTGTGATAGACTGTGTCTATGAACCTCCGGGACCTGGAATACCTTGTGGCACTCGCGGAAACTCGGCATTTCGGTCGCGCGGCCGCACGCTGTCATGTCAGCCAGCCCACCCTCTCCACCCAGCTGCGCAAGCTCGAAGAGTTCCTAGGCGTGGCCCTGATCGAGCGCCGGCCCCGCAGGATCGGTCTGACCGCGGCGGGCGATGCGGTCGTTGAGCGCGCGCGGCGCATGCTCCGCGACGCGGATGACATCCGCGCGCTGGCACGAGCGCGGCAAGACCCCCTCTCCGGTCAGCTCAAGATTGGCCTGATCCCGACGCTCGGCCCCTATCTGCTGCCCCGCATTGCACCGCGGCTCGGCCGCGCGTTGCCGCATCTGCAGCTCATGCTGCACGAGTATCAGACGACGCCGCTCATTGAGCGGGTGGTCAGCGGCGAGCTCGATCTCGCCATCCTGGCGCTACCGGCGGAGACGAAGAACCTGAAGACGCGCTCGTTGTTCAGCGAGGCTTTTCTGGTTGCGATGCCGGAACGCCATCGCCTCGCGACACGCCGGCGCGTGAAGCCGGCTGACCTCGCCGGCGAGAAGCTGCTGCTGCTCGAGGAAGGCCATTGCCTGCGCGATCAGGCGCTGGAAGTCTGCGAACTCGCCGGTACCGAGGAGCAGGATTTCCGCGCGACCAGCCTCGAAACGCTGCGCCAGATGGTGGCGGCCGGCCTCGGCATCACCCTCCTGCCGCGGCTCGCGGCCGAGGGCCCATTCGCTTCCGCGCGCAGCCTGGTCACACGGCCATTCTCGCCGCCCGTGCCGTCGCGCATGATCGGCGCCGCGTGGCGGCCGACGACTTCGCGCAAGCCAGCGATCGATGCGGTCTGCGACATCATCCGGCAGGCCGTGTAGGCAGCGGGGACAAGATATCGCCATGCGCGTGCTGGTAGCCGATGACACTGCACGGCAAGAATCTTGGCGACGAGCACTACAAAATGGCCGGTTACATCTTCCCGAACCTCGGCAGCGGCGCAGTCACGGCCTTTTATGGCTATCTGTGCCAGATTTTCGGGAGCAGGAGCGCCCACTTCTGATGCTATCGTTGGCACCATGAAGGGTTCCGGCCTCGCGATCCTCGCGCTTGCAGTGACCCTCGCGACCCCGGCGGCGAAAGCCGCCGGGGCGTTACCGCGCCTCAACGTCCTGCCGGGCAGCCTGACGGTCTCCGGCGTGTCGTCTGGCGGCTACATGGCGACGCAGTATCAGGTCGCCTACTCCCGCGACGTCATCGGGGCCGCCGTCATCGCGGCTGGGCCGTGGTTCTGCGCGCGGGGCTCGCTCGTGCGCGCGCTCGACGAATGCATGGCGGGCAGTGCAAGCGGGCCTGAGATCGGTCCTTCAATTGCTGCCGTCCGCGAATACGCCAAGGCCAAGGCGATCGACGATCCGTCGTGGATCGCCCCGGATCGCGTCTGGCTCTTCCACGGCATGCGCGACAGCATTGTGGGCGCCGCAGTCACCGATTCGCTGTTGCGCTTCTACCGCGAGTTCCTCCCGCCGGAGCGCATTCACTTTGAAACACAGGTCGCCGCAGCACATGGCTTTCCCGCCGACGGCCGGGGCGGAGCCTGCGACATCGCGCAGCCGCCCTGGATCAATGACTGTTCCTACGATGCTGCAGGGCTGATACTGCGGCACCTCTATGACGGGCTTCGGAATCCGTCGGGTCCGGTCGAGGGCGAGCTGATCACCTTCGATCAGGGGCGCTACGCGAAAGGCGGCATGCTGGCCTCGCTTGCCGACGAGGCGTACGTGTTCATTCCGAAGGCCTGCAGCGTCGGCAAGCCCTGCCGGCTGCACGTCGCCTTCCATGGATGCCGCCAGGGCAGAAGCTTCGTCGGCGAGGAGTTCGTCCGCAACGCCGGCTACAACCGATGGGCCGATGCTAACCGCATCGTCGTGGTCTACCCGCAGGTCGCCCGCAGCTATATCTATCCCTTCAATCCCAAGGGTTGCTGGGACTGGTGGGGATACTCCGGCGCGGACTATGCGACCCGTAACGGCGTGCAGCTCACCAGCGTTCACCGCATGTTGATCGCGCTGGGCTCCCGCTGACTGCCGGCGAACCCAGCCTTCGCCAATGTGCAGTCGGAAAATCGCCACAAGCGAACTCGTGGGTGTCCGCGCCATGGCATTGACGATGATGCGCAGCTCGCGGCGCATTCCCGCTCAACACGGGCAACTCAGCCATCAGCGTGGCACTCGTCCCCGCCCTTCAGGTCGGCAAAGGGATGCGACCCCTTTAGAAGCGCGACCGGTACACGGCGGGCGTGATGCCGACAACATCCTGGAAGCCGCGGCGCAGCGCCTGTTCGTCGGCGAAGCCGCAGTCGCGCGCTACCTGCTTCAGGCGCGAAGCGCCCTCCTCGATACGCCGTCGTGCCTGTTCAATGCGCAGTCGCCGCACGTAAGCGGCGGGGCTCCTGCCGAGGCGCGCGGCGAAGAGTCGGGCGAAATGCCGCGGGCTCATGCTCATGCGCCGCGCGAGGTTATCCACCGTCAGGTCGGCGCCTGGATGCTCGAGCATCCACAGCTCCAGTTCGCCAAACAGGTCGTCACGGCGCTGGGCCTGCAGGTGCCGGCTGAACTGCGACTGGCCGCCCGGGCGTTTCAGGAACAGCACGAGCTCCTGTGCGACGGCAAGCGCAACGGCCTTGCCATGATCCTGCTCGACCAGCGCGAGCGCCAAATCCATGCCGGCGGTGACACCGGCTGATGTATAGATGTTGCCGGCCCGCACATAGAGCGCATCGCGATCAATCTTTGCGTCCGGCGCGAGCTTCTGCAGCCGGTCCAGAAAGGACCAATGCGTGGTCGCAGCCTTGCCATCGAGAAGCCCGGCGGCCGCCAGCAGCAGGGCGCCATTGCAGATCGAGCCCAGCCGCGCCACGCGGCGTGACTGCGCCGCGATCCAGCGCAGCAGCGCGGCATCCCTCGCTGCCGATTCCCAGCCGATACCGCCGGCGATCAACAGCGTGTCGGCGGGCCTGGCACGGTCGTATCGGTGCGTGGCGACGAGCTGCAGCCCGCCGGAAGTCGCAAACGGCCCGGCGCGTGCCGCCACGAGTTCCGTCTCGTACACCGGGCTTCGCTCGCCGCGGTGCTCCGTTAGCCAGCGCGCCGTGCGCGCGAACACTTCGAGCGGGCCGGTGATGTCCAGCACCTGCGCCTGCGGATATCCCAGCATGACGACGCGATGTGGCCGCGTGCGCGGCTTTGATGACTTGCTCATGGCGGCAGGAACATACCGGTTGCGCACCGGCTCAGGGTGAGTATGGCAGGAAATGATGCCTGTTGGTCCTGTCTGCCATCGCCGGCGCGCGCAGTATTCCTATCGACGCAACGAATTGCGGAGGACGAGTCATGCAGAGACGCGAATTTCTCGGGAGGTCGCTCACGGCGTCAGTCGCGCTCTTCGGGGCCGGGGCCCGTGCGGCGACGGCTGCTGCTGGAACGCCAGCCGCTCCGCTCCCGCGTCGGGAGCGCGTGCGCGTCGCTTTCATGCTGGGCGACAGCGCGAACGTCATAGATACCGCAGGGCCATGGGAAGTCTTCCAGGACGTCATGGTGGACGATGGCGGCCATCGCCACCCGTTCGAGCTGTACACGGTCGCGCCGACCGAGCAGATGCTGCGGATGACCGGCGGCCTGCAGGTTGTCCCGCACTACAGCATCGCCAATGCGCCGCAGCCGGAGGTAATCGTCGTTCCGGCGCACCGCTCGACCGACGAGTCGCGCGCCTGGCTGGCCGCCGCAAGCGCCGGCACCGACGTCACGATGTCGGTGTGCACGGGTGCTTTCCAGCTCGCGCGAGCCGGGTTGCTGAAAGGCATTCCCGCCACGACCCACCACGATTTCTTTGACGCCTTCGCGAAGGAGTTCCCGGATATCGAACTACGTCGCGGCCTGCGTTTCGTCGATAACGGCCGTATTGCGACGGCGGGTGGGCTGACCTCCGGCATCGACATGGCGCTGCACATCGTGTCGCGCTACTACGGGGTGGAAGTCGCCGCGGCCGCAGCGAACTACATGGAGTACACCAGCGACGACTTCACTGTCCAGACGCGCCAGGCGCTC
>JALYJS010000072.1 GCA_030799345.1 Pseudomonadota bacterium
GCCAGCGGCTTCTCGCACCAGATGTGCTTGCCGGCGGCGATCGCGGCGAGCGCCATCTCGCGATGCAGGTAATTCGGGGAGCAGATGTCCACGATGTCGATCGCCGGATCGGCGACGAGTTCCCGCCAGTCGCCGGTCGAACGCCGGAATCCCAGCGCGGCGGCGGCTGCCTGAGCTTTCCATGCGTCCTGGTCGGCGAGCAGCTCGCAGACCGGGGCCGGGATCTCCGGAAACACGGCGCCGACGCCGGCAAGCGCAATCGCATGCGCGCGGCCGATGAAACCGCTGCCGATCAGGCCGACGTGCAGAGGCTTCATGCGGTGGTCCCCAGCGTGACGATGCTCGCGGTGCGCATCGAGCGGTCCGCGGCATCTGCCAGTTCGAGCGCGCGGATGCCGTCCGCGCCCGACACGATTTCCGCGGCTTCGCCGTGCAGGCGGCGCAGGAAGGCATCCAGCTCGAGCCGGTAGGCGTCGGCATATCGCGCAAGGAAAAAGGGCAGGGCAGGATCGCGACAGAAGCCGTTGCCGTCGGCGTGCTCCACCGAAGTGGACCGGCGATTGCCCGCCCGCAGCATGCCGCGTGCACCGCACACCTCGATGCGCTGGTCGTAACCGAACGTCGCGCGCCGCGAATTGACGATCTGGCACAGGCGGCCCGCGGTCGTCCGCAGCGTCACGGCAGCGGTATCGATGTCGCCGGCCGCGCCGATCGCAGGATCCACGAGACAGCTGCCATGGGCGACGATCTCAGCCGGCTCCTCGCCGAGCAGCCAGCGCGCCATGTCAAAGTCGTGGATCGACATGTCGCGAAACATGCCGCCCGATCGCGCCACGTAGGCGACCGGCGGCGGAGCCGGATCGCGGCTGACAATCAGCACAGTTTCCACGTCCCCGATTGCGCCGGCATCGATGCCGTCCTTGACGCGACGGAACGACGGGTCGTAGCGTCGGTTGAAGCCGATCGCGAGCAGTACGCCTGCCCGATTCGCCGCCGCTACGCACTGGCGTGCGCGGGCCGCATCGAGATCGACGGGCTTCTCGCAGAGCATGGCCTTCCCGGCGGCGGCCCCGGATTCGATCAGGTCGGCGTGCGTGTCGGTCGGACTCGCGATCACGAGCGCATCGACTTCGCGATCGGCCAGCGCCGTGGCGCGGTCGACGTGCAAGGCGCCCGTGAACGCCGCGATTTTGCCGGCGGCGTCAGCCGCGACGTCGACGACGTATTTCAGTCGCGCCCGAGGGTCAGCCTGGATGTTTGCCGCGTGAATGCGGCCGATGCGGCCCGCGCCGAACAGCGCAAAGGTCTTCACGCGTCGCCACCCGTTTCGCGCCGGGCTGTTACCTGAAACGCATAACTGATGACGAGCGTCTGAGCCAGGCACAGCGACGCCGTCAGCGAGCGGAACTTGCGGTACTCCGCATCCTTGACCTCGAGGCAGAGATTGGCATTGCGTGCGATCGGGGAAAGCCGGCTGTCGCTGAGGGCAATGATCTTCGCTCCGCGCCCGTGCGCCTCGTTGACGATGTCGGCGGTCTGTTGCGCGTAAGGCCGGAAGCTGGTCGCAATGAGCAGGTCTTTCGCGCCCAGCATCGTGCTCTGTTCGACCAGCATGCCCGCCAGTCCGTCGATCAGGTACGCGCGCTTGTCGGCATGACGGAGCGCATACGCAAGGTAGGCCGCGACCGGGAACGAGCGCCTGAGGCCGACCAGATAGACCGCCTCGGCTTCGCCGATCATGCGCACCGCACGTTCGAGGTCCGCCTGGCGCATGGTCTCGTTCAGGTGCTGCAATGCGGCGATGTTTCCTTCCGTGAATTCCCGCAGGAGTTCCGAAGGCGATTGCGATTCCACGTGGCCGGCCCGGTCGTTGAACTGGCGGATGCGGTCCGCGTAACTCGGGCTCGGCGCGAGGCTCAGCAACTCGTCGCGAAACAGCTTCTGCATCTCGCTCGCGCCGTCGTAACCGAAGGTCTTGGCGAAACGGACGATCGTGGAGGGCTGAACCTTGCAGCGTTTTGCGATCACGGCCAGCGTTTCCAGGCCGATATCATTCGGATGCTCGAGGGCGTAGGCCGCGACCTGCTTCAGCCTCGGGCTCAGGCTTTCGTAACGTTGCACTATGCGGGCGCGCAGCGCCTCGACGTTCCGGCGGTTGGTCATCGCACTGTCGGACTGCCTCGGCAGGGCCTCGGTCATGGGCAGGGATCCCGATCGTTTCAATTTTCGAACAGATATTCCACCGCAGCGTGTCTGCGCGCTCGTGGGGGCCGCGCAGGCGTCGCGCGGCGTGTTTCGGCGGAGTATAGAACAAAAGTTTCAGCAGTTGAAGGAAACAAAAATTTCGTTCTATACTGTCTTTGGATCGTCACATACGGCCGGCACAATCACAGCCCGCGTTCAGCGCAGGACATTCGGGGGACATACTCATGAGTCGTGGAAAGACAATCCGGCCATCGATTCTTGGCGCATCGCTCATGTGCTGCGCGGGATCGGCGCTCGCCGGAGATGTGATCGGCCGCGTAACCGAAGGCGCAGCAGGACGCCCGTTGCCGAACGCAACCGTGGTCATCGAATCGCTGGGCCGGTCCGTTACCGCAGACCGATCCGGCGAGTACCGCTTTACCGATGTGCCTGCGGGCACGTATGAAATTGCAGTCGATTACGTCGGATTCGAGCGCGCGCTCGCCACGGTCTCGGTCGAGGCGACCGGCGCGACGACGGCCAATATCAACATGGCCGGTACCGGCATGGAGGCCATCACGGTGGTGGGCTTCCGCCTGGCGCAGGCCACGGCGCTGCAGGACAAGAAGTCGTCCGTGACGATCAAGGATTCGATCACGGCCGACGATGCGGGCAAGCTGCCCGACCGAAACGCGGCAGAAACCCTGTCGCGCGTACCGGGGCTCTCGGTAACGACGGACCAGGGCGAAGGACGTTACGTGACGATCCGCGGCATCGACGCCGCGCTCAGCAATGTCACGGT
>JALYJS010000094.1 GCA_030799345.1 Pseudomonadota bacterium
GCGGACGGCATCGTGAGCCACGCGGGCCCTGACGGCGGCTACGGGCGCCTGATCGAGATCACGCATGGCAATGGCTACGTGACGCGCTATGCGCACAACGCCAAGCTGCTGGTCGAACCCGGCCAGACCGTCAAGCGCGGCGACGCGATCGCGCTGATGGGATCGACGGGCCGCTCAACCGGCACGCACCTGCATTTCGAGGTGCTGCGCGGTGGCCGCTCGGTCAATCCGTTGTCGTTCGTGCGCCGCTGAACGCGCCTCCGAACGAAAAAGGCAGGGTCAGGTCGTAGTAAACTCCCGGTTTTTGGCCGGTCCCTCCGGTTTGAGGTCCTCTTCGCGTGTGGAACATCGTTACCCGGATTTTCGGCAGCCGTAACCAGCGGCTGCTGCGCGAGTACGCGCAGCGCGTAACCGCCGCGAACGGCTTCGTCGACGCGCTCGCCACGATGAGCGACGAGGCGCTGCGCGCCCGGACGGAGGCTTTCCGCGCCCGCCTGGCCGCGGGGGAGAAGCTCGAGGACCTGCTGCCGGAAGCCTTTGCCACGGCCCGCGAGGCCGCGAAGCGCAGCGTGGGCTTGCGGCCATTCGACGTCCAGCTCGTAGGCGGCATGGTGCTGCATGGCGGCAACATCGCCGAGATGCGCACCGGCGAAGGCAAGACGCTGGTTGCGACGCTGCCCGTGTACCTGAATGCGTTGACCGGCAACGGCGTGCATGTCGTAACCGTCAACGAATACCTCGCGCAGCGCGACGCGGAGTGGATGGGCCCGATCTACCGCGCGCTCGGCCTGACTGTCGGCGTGATCACCAGCGGCCAGCCCCAGGCGGAGAAACGCGCCGCCTATGCCTGCGACGTGACCTACGGCACCAACAACGAGTTCGGGTTCGATTACCTGCGCGACAATCTCGCGCAGCGCCTCGAGGACCGCGTGCAGCGTGGCCAGCACTACGCAATCGTCGACGAGGTCGACTCGATCCTGATCGACGAGGCGCGCACGCCGCTCATCATCTCCGGGCCGGCCGAGGAGAGCACTGAGCTCTACGCGAAGATCAACGAGCTGGTCCCGCGCTTCCGGCGCCAGACCGCGGAGGATGGCGAGGGCGAATATTTCGCCGACGAGAAGTCGCGCCAGGTGCACCTGTCGGAATCCGGCTTCGAGAAGGCCGAGGAGTTGATGCAGCAGGCCGGCCTATTGCGTCCGGGCGAAAGCCTCTATGACACGGGCAGCATCAAGCTGATGCACCACCTGAATGCGGCATTGCGTGCACACACGCTCTACCACAAGGACGTCGAATACATCGTCCGCAACGGCGAAGTGATCATCGTCGACGAGTTCACCGGCCGCACCATGCCCGGACGCCGCTGGTCCGACGGCCTGCACCAGGCGGTCGAGGCCAAGGAAGGCGTGCGCATCCGCGAGGAAAACCAGACCATCGCGTCGATCACGTTCCAGAACTACTTCCGCCTCTACGGCAAGCTCGCCGGCATGACCGGCACCGCCGACACCGAGGCCTTCGAGTTCCAGCAGATCTACGGTCTCGAAGTGGTCGTCGTGCCGACGCACATGCCGATGGTGCGCAAGGACATGCCGGACCTCGTCTACCTGAACCAGGCGGACAAGTTCGAGGGCATCATCGAGGACATCCGCGAATGCGTGAAGCGCGGCCAGCCGGTGCTGGTCGGCACGACCTCGATCGACACGTCGGAAAAGCTGTCTGGCCTGTTGAAGGAATCGGATATCCCGCATGCGGTGCTGAATGCGAAGCAGCACGAGCGCGAGGCGATGATCATTGCCCAGGCCGGCCGGCCGGCCACGGTCACAATTGCGACCAACATGGCCGGTCGCGGGACTGATATCGTACTCGGCGGCAACGTGCAGAAGCAGATCGATCAGCTGCGCAAGGACGGCGTGATGAGCGACGAGCAGCTCGCCGGGCGCGCGCACGAGCTCGAGAATGAGTGGCAGCGCCTGCATGAGCAGGTGATCGTGGCGGGCGGCCTGCACATCGTCGGCACCGAGCGCCACGAATCCCGGCGCATCGACAACCAGCTCCGTGGCCGGTCGGGCCGCCAGGGCGATCCAGGCTCGAGCCGGTTCTTCTTGTCGCTCGAAGACAACCTGATGCGCATCTTCGGCGACCCGCAGCGCACCAAGTCGCTGCTGCGCACGGTCGGCATGAAGTCCGGCGAGGCGATCGAGAGCGGCATGCTGACGCGCCAGATCGAGAAGGCGCAGCGCAAGGTCGAGTCGCACAACTTCGATGCGCGCAAGAACCTGCTCGAATACGACGACGTCGCCAACGATCAGCGCAAGGTGATCTACCGTCAGCGCACCGAGATCATGTCCACCGACGACATCGAGGGCGTGATCAAGGACGTGCGCGCCGAGGTCGTGCGCGCGACGGTTGCGCAATACCTCCCGCCGGAGAGTGTCGAGGAGCAATGGGACGTGGCCGGGCTCGAGGAAGCCTTCGAGCGCGATTTCGGCGTGAAGACGGGCCTCGCCGGGTGGCTGACCGAGGATCCGTCCCGGCACCACGAGGAAGCCGCGACGCGCCTGCTGGAGGCGATCGAGGCCGCATACAACGCCAAAGTCGAGCAGGTGGGCGCACCGGTCATGCGCCACCTCGAGCGTGCGGTGATGCTGCAGCAGCTCGACATGCACTGGCGCGAGCACCTGGCGGGCATGGATTACCTGCGCCAGGGAATTTACCTGCGCGCCTACGCGCAGAAGAATCCGAAGCAGGAGTACAAGCGCGAGGCGTTTGCGCTGTTTACCGCGATGCTCGACCGGATCCGCAGCGATACCGTGACGCTGTTGCAGCGCTTGCAGGTGCGGACGGAAGAAGAGATCGAGCGCGAAGAGGCTGAGCGCCGCCGCAAGCTGGAGGCGCGCATGCAGCTCCAGCACGCGCCGCCGCCGGAACTCGCGGCCCAGGCCCCGCCCTTGCCGGAGGAAACGCCGCGCGCAATGGCGGGGGGAAGCGACGAGCCCGCAACGCTCCCATTCGTGCGCGGTGAGCGTAAGATCGGGCGCAACGAGCCCTGTCCCTGCGGCTCCGGCCGCAAGTTCAAGCATTGCCACGGAGCCTTGCAGCGGGCAGGCGGCTGAACACAATCTGAGCTGTGAGGGGCGAACCAGGGATGGCGAGTCCAGCGGAA
>JALYJS010000099.1 GCA_030799345.1 Pseudomonadota bacterium
GCTTTCAGGGAACGCAGCACGCCACTGACGCTGACCGCCTATTTCGTCCTGGCTTGCGTGGATGCAATCCGCGCCGTGCCCGAGGCGAATTCCCGCTGGTCCGACGAGGCGATACTGATCAGCGAGCGTATCGACATCGGTGTCGGCACCGCGCTCGAGGGTCGTGGTCTGGTCGTGCCGATAATCCGCGATGCGGGCGCGCTTGACCTTGCCGCTATCGCCGGCCGTCTCGGCGAACTCGTGGGCCGCGCGCGCGAGGATCGCCTGACCGCGGAAGATCTCCGGGGCGGCACGTTCACGATTTCGAATCATGGCGTGAGCGGCAGCCTGGTGGCAGCGCCCATCGTGATCAACCAGCCGCAGTCGGCAATACTGGGGATCGGTCGGCTGGAAAAGCGCGCGGTCGTGGTCAGCGAAAACGGTAAGGACGCGATCGTCGTGCGTCCGCGCTGCTACGTGACGCTCACGATCGATCATCGGGTGCTGGACGGACACCAGGCCAACCGGTTCATGGAGACCTTGGTCCGACGAATCGAAAGTTGGGCCTGAATCCGCCAGTGTGTCAAAGTTGACGCACTGACAACGGGTCGCCGAGGCAATCCTCATGTATACACAAGGTCTTGATTCTCTTGGCAAAGATTGTCTGCGCGACGAAGCGCTGGACGGTGCGGCCCTGGAATCGCGCTTCCAGTCGCGGGTGGACGCGGAAGACAAGATCGAACCCAAGGACTGGATGCCGGAGGCCTACCGCCGCACCCTGATCCGACAGATCTCCCAGCACGCGCATTCGGAGATCGTCGGCATGCTGCCGGAGGGCAACTGGATCACGCGCGCACCGTCGCTGTTGCGCAAAACCATCCTGATCGCCAAGGTGCAGGATGAAGGCGGGCACGGCGCGTATCTCTACAGCGCGGCCGAGACCCTCGGCATCTCGCGCGACGAGATGATCGGCCAGCTGCTCGAAGGCAAGGCCAAGTACTCGAGCATCTTCAATTATCCGACGCCGACCTGGGCGGATGTCGGCGCGATCGGCTGGCTGGTGGACGGCGCGGCGATCATGAACCAGATCCCGCTCTGCCGCTGCTCGTACGGCCCGTACGCGCGCGCGATGGTGCGCATCTGCAAGGAAGAGAGTTTCCACCAGCGCCAGGGTTACGAGATCATGATGCGACTCGCGCGCGGCACCGACCGTCAGCGGGAGATGGCGCAGGCCGCGCTCGATCGCTGGTGGTGGCCGTCGTTGATGATGTTCGGCCCGTCCGATGCCGAGTCGAAGCACAGCGCGCAGTCGATGCGCTGGAAGATCAAGCGTTTCTCGAACGACGAGCTGCGGCAGAAATTCGTGGATACCACGGTGCCGCAGGCGGAGTTCATCGGCTTGACGGTTCCGGATCCGGCATTGCAGTGGGACGCCGCGGCCGGGCACTACCGGTTCGGCGAGATCGACTGGCACGAGTTCGAACAGGTGCTCGCCGGCAACGGACCCTGCAATCGCGAGCGCATGGAGGCGCGCCGGCAGGCGCACGACGACGGTCGCTGGGTGCGCGAGGCGGCCACCGCCTGGGCCGCGAAGCAGAAGGCAAAGGCAGCATGACGGACAAGACGCAGGACTGGCCGCTCTACGAGATTTTCATCCGCGCGCGTTCCGGTCTCGACCACAAGCACGTGGGCAGCCTGCACGCGTCCGATGCGGGCATGGCGATCGAGCATGCCCGCGACCTGTATACGCGCCGGCTCGAGGGCGTCAGCATCTGGGCCGTGCGTTCGAGCGACATCGTCGCCTCGGACCCCGCCGAGTCGGACGCGCTGTTCGAACCGGCGCGCGACAAGGTGTACCGACACCCGACGTTCTACGACATCCCGGACGAGGTCAAGACGCTGTGACGCCGCACTGCCGTTACGTGCTGCGGCTCGCCGACACGAACCTGGTTCTCGCCCAGCGCCTCGGCGAGTGGGTCGGCCATGCGCCGGCGCTCGAGGAAGATCTCGGACTCGCCAACGTCGCCCTCGACCTGCTGGGGCAGGCGCGGCTCCTGCTCGCGCACGCCGGCGAACTTGAAGGCCGCGGACGTGACGAGGATGCGCTCGCCTACCTGCGCGAGGAATCGGAATACCTGAACCTGACGCTCGTCGAACAGCCGAACGGTGATTTCGGCGACACCATCGTGAGGCAGTGCCTATTCGATGCCTGGCAGCTCGAGCTTTACGAAAAGCTGGCGCAATCGAAGGACGAGAAGCTCGCCGCCATCGCGGTGAAGGGCACGCGCGAGGCCCTCTATCACCTGCGTTACAGCGGCGGCTGGCTCATGCGCCTCGGCGACGGCACGGCGGAAAGTCATGCCCGGGTCGAGGCATCGCTCGCACGCCTGTGGCCGTTCACGAACGAGTTTTTCGACGGCGACGACGTGGACCGCTCGATTGCCGCCACGGGCATCGGGCCCGCACCGGAAAGCCTGAGCGACGGCTGGTCGCGCCGCATCGACGAAGTGCTCGGCGCAGCAACGCTTGCGCGACCTGCAACGGCGACATTCGGCTGGTATGGAAAGCAGGGTCGGCACAGCGAGCACCTCGGCTATTTGCTCGCGGAGATGCAGTCGCTTCACCGCGCGCATCCCGGCGCCGGCTGGTGAACTGCCGATGAGCGCGGAACGGGCCGTCGCCGCGGCGCTTGCGCCCGAAACGATGACACGCCTGCGCGG
>JALYJS010000100.1 GCA_030799345.1 Pseudomonadota bacterium
AGTGAGGCCGAGAAGATGCTGGCATTCCGCGACGCATTCCGCGCGCTCGAGCACCGGATCCGTATCTTTGCCAACCTCCCGGGCGCGTCGCTGCAACGGTTGAAGACCCGAAGCGACCTCGAACGCATCGGCAACGACCCGCCGCCCGCAGATGACAACCGCGCCGGCTGAACTCGGGTTCTTCGAGCGCTGGCTGACGCTCTGGGTGCTGGCCTGCATCGGCGCCGGAATCGCGCTCGGCCAGTTCCTGCCGGATGCGGCGGCCGCCGTGGCCGGTTTCGAGTTCGCCCAGGTGAACTTTGCGGTCGGGCTGCTGATCTGGATCATGATCATCCCGATGCTGCTGAAGGTGGACTTCGCCCGCCTGCACGAAGTCCGGCAGCATTCGCGCGGCATCGGCGTGACCTTGTTCGTGAACTGGGCGATCAAGCCATTCTCGATGGCGCTGCTCGGCTGGATCTTCATCCGGCACCTGTTCGCGGACTGGCTGCCGGCGGAGCAGCACGACAGCTATATCGCGGGGCTCATCCTGCTCGCGGCCGCACCCTGCACGGCGATGGTGTTCGTCTGGAGCAATCTCGTGAAGGGCGAGGCGAACTTCACGCTGACGCAGGTCGCACTGAATGACGTGATCATGGTGTTCGCATTTGCGCCGCTCGTTGCCGTGCTGCTGGGCGTCGCGTCGATCCAGGTGCCTTGGGAAACGCTGCTGCTGTCGGTCGTGCTGTACATCGTCGTGCCGCTCGGGATCGCCCAGGCCTGGCGCCGCGCCCTGCTGCGTCGCGGCGCCGGTGCATTCGACGCCGCGGTCCGGCGCATGGCGCCGTGGTCCATCGTTGCGCTGCTGGCGACGATCGTGCTGCTCTTCGCTTTCCAGGGCGAGCGCATCCTGGCCCAGCCGCTGGTGATCGCGCTGCTGGCGGTCCCGATCCTGATCCAGGTCCTGCTGAATTCCTCGCTCGCCTACCTGCTGGCCCGGCGCCTCGGCGTGCGTCACTGCGTCGCGGGACCTGCAGCGCTGATCGGCGCGTCCAATTTCTTCGAGCTGGCTGTCGCCGTCGCGATCGGCCTGTTCGGGCTCGATTCGGGCGCCGCGCTCGCGACCGTCGTCGGGGTGCTGATCGAAGTGCCGCTGATGCTCGCCGTCGTGAACGCCGTGAACGCGTCGAAAGGCTGGTACGAGGCAATACTGCCTGCGCCGGATGCCCGATCCGGGTAACTGCTAGAATCGGTGCGGCCGGCACGCCCGGCGCACGATGCTGGCTTACTTCCTGATTCTCATGGCGCTGATACTCGTGAACGGCCTGTTCGCGATGTCGGAGCTTGCGGTTTTCACTTCGCGCGCGACGCGCCTGCGCCAGCAGGCCGAGGCGGGCAGCCGCGGTGCCCGCGCGGCGCTCAGGCTGCTCGACGATCCGACGCGGTTCCTGTCCACGGTGCAGTTCTACATCACGCTGATCGGCGTGCTGCTGGGCGTCTACAGCGGCGTGCAGTTCGCCGAGCCGCTGGCCGCCTGGCTCGCGCAGTTCGATCCGCTGGCGCCGGTGACGGAGTACCTCGATACGACCGCCTATGCCCTGGTCGTCGTCGGCGTCACCTTCCTGTCGCTGGTGATCGGCGAGCTGGTGCCGAAACGCTGGGCACTGACGAATCCCGAGAAGATAGCGGCGCTGGTTGCGCGCCCGATGGAGGTGCTCGCGATCGCGAGCACGCCATTCATCTGGGTGCTGCAAGGGTCCACCGAGGTGGTCGCGAAGCTGCTGGGACTGCGCAAATCCACCAACCGTGGCGTCAGCGAGGAGGAGATCCGTTCGCTGATCGCTGAGGCGACGCACACCGGCGTCTTCCACGTCGCCGAGCACCAGATGATCGAGGGCGTCCTGCGTCTTCCGGACCGGACCGTGCGCAGCATCATGATTCCGCGCGGCGACGTCATCTGGCTCGACGCCTCCGACAGTCGCGAGACGGTGTGGAATACGGTGCGCTCCAGCGGCCACTCCCGTTATCCGGTGTGTCGCGGGCAGCTCGACGAACTGCTCGGCATCGTGCTGACCGGCGAACTCGCGGAATGGCTCGGCGACCCGGCATCGGGTGAGCTGGCCGCGCGCGTCCGGGCGCCGCTGGTCGTCCACGAATCCACGCGCATCCTGCGGCTGCTGGATCTGTTCCGCGAGTCCAAGATGCATTTTGCGGTGATCGTGGACGAGCATGGATCGATCGAGGGGGTCGTCACGCCGTCCGACATCCTGACCGCGATCACCGGTGAACTGCCGGAAGCGGCGAACGAGGAAGTGCCCGAGGTCGTTGTCCGCGACGACCGCTCCTGGCTGATCGACGGGCGCATGCCGATCGACGATGTCGAACGCACGCTCGCCGTCGGCAACATGCGTTCGGGGGACGATTACACGACGCTCGCAGGCTTCGTGCTCGCGCAGCTCGGCCACCTGCCCACGACCGGCGAGAGCTTCCGCTGGCGCGGCCTGCGCTTCGAGATCGTCGACATGGATGCGCGACGCATAGACAAGCTGCTGGTCCAGCGCCTGGCGCCGGGCTAGGCATGGCCTGGCAACCGCGTCGCCCCGGCCGTCACGAGACGCGCAGATTCCGGGGACTCGACCATCACCTGCTGCGGTGGGGACCGGAATCTGACAATCCGGTACTGCTGCTGCATGGCTACGCCGACTGCGCGGAGAGCTTCCAGTTCGTCGCAGACGAGATTGCGCCGACACTGCCGCTGGTCGCAATCGACTGGCGCGGATTCGGACTGAGCGCGCGCGCGCCGGGCGGCTACTGGTTTCCGGACTATTACGCCGATCTCGAGCAGTTCATCGACACACTCTGTCCACGCTCACCCGCACGGATAGTCGGCCACAGCATGGGCGCGAATGTCGCGATGATCTATGCGGGCGTCCGACCCGCGCGCGTGCGGAGGCTGGTCAATCTCGAGGGCTTCGGCCTGCCGGACACGGAGCCCCACCAGGCGCCGGCGCGGCTCGGGAAGTGGCTCGACCAGCAGCGCGAAGCGGTGGAGTACGGCGATTACGTGGACGTCGCTGAACTCGCTGCGCGCATCGTCAGGCGCAATCCCCGCCTGACCGCGGAACGCGCGGCGTTCATCGCGAACTCCTGGAGCGCTCCGCGCGACGGCGGCGGCGTGCGCCTGCTCGCGGATCCCGCGCACCGCATGGTGAATCCGTATCTGTATCGCCGCCAGGAGATGCAGGCCTGCTGGCGGCAGATCGAGGCGCCGGTGCTGCTCGTCATCGGCTCGGAATCGGACCTGCTGGCGCGGCTCGGCGCCGAGGGCGGTCCCGAGATGTTCCGGCCGCTGATCCGCGATCTGTCCATTGAAGTCGTGGCCGGCGCCGGGCACATGCTGCATCATGAGGAGCCGCGCGCCGTCGCCCGGCTCATCGAAAATTATCTGGGAAGCGCCTGATGACCCGGACCGCGTTATGGCCCCGCGATCTCGTCTGGATGACCCTGGTGGTCGTGGCGGCGCTCGCGCTGTCCGCCATCAAACCCTATGACTACCTGACCTGGTTCCTCGAAATATTCCCGGTCGCGATCGCATTGCCGGTGCTCTATGCCACTGCACGCCGCTACCCGTTGACGCCGCTGCTGTACTGGCTGATCGGCCTGCATTGCCTGGTCATGATCCTGGGCGCGCATTACACCTATGCGCGCGTGCCGCTGGGATTCTGGATGCAGGACGTGTTCGATTTCACCCGCAACAACTATGACCGCATTGGCCACATCCTGCAGGGCTTCGTGCCGGCGATCGCAGCGCGTGAGATCTACATTCGCTTCTCGCCGGTCAAGGCGGGCGCCTGGCTCGCGTTCATCACGGTGATGACCTGTCTCGCCATCAGCGCAATGTATGAGTTCCTCGAATGGTGGATTGCGGTCGCCGCGGGCATCGCGGCTGACGATTTCCTGGCCACCCAGGGCGACATCTGGGACACGCAGTGGGACATGTTCATGGCGCTGTGCGGCGCCACAGTTGCGGTGCTGACGCTGTCCCGCGTGCATGATCGCGCGATCGCGAAACGGGTGGCGCGATGAGAGGCCGTTTCCGGGCGTGGCTCAGGCGCACGATCACCTACAAATGGGCGCGACGCATCGTCGTCGCCGTGATCGGCGGCAGCATCCTGCTGATCGGCATCGCCATGGTCGTGCTGCCCGGCCCGGCGATTGTCGTCATTCCCATCGGACTCGGCGTGCTGGGCCTGGAGTTTGCCTGGGCGCGTTTCTGGCTGCGCAGGCTGCGCACGACGGCGACCGATGTCGTCAACCGCGTACGGGGCCGGCCCCGGCAGGAACCGCCGCAGTGAGCGGGCCGACCGCTCAGCTCGCGAACAGCTGACCCGCGATATCCCGGAACGACTTGAACTCCAGCGCATTGCCGCTGGGATCGAGCAGGAACATCGTCGCCTGCTCGCCGGTCTGACCGCGGAAGCGGACATGCGGCTCGATCACGAAGCCGACACCGGCGCTCCGCAGCCGCGCCGCGAGGGATTCCCAGTTCGCCATCTCGAGCACGACGCCGAAATGCGGCACCGGCACGTCGTGGCCGTCCACCGGATTGCTGTGCCGGGGCGCGGATCCGGATTGCGCGGCGATGTGGCAGACGAGCTGATGTCCGAAGAAATCGAAGTCAACCCAGTCTTCGGAGCTCCGGCCTTCCGGACAACCCAGCAAACAGCCATAGAATTCGCGTGACGACGCAAGTTCCCTGACCGGAATCGCGAGATGAAACGGCGTCAGCATCGCGGAATCACCCAGCGAGATCCGCATCCATCGTGATCTCCGCCTTCAGCACCTTGCTGATCGGGCAGCCGGCCTTCGCCTTGGCGGCGGCCTCGAGAACCTTCGCGCGGTCAGCGCCGGGCGCGCGGACGGAAACGTCGAGATGCACTTTCGTGATGGTAAAGCCGGTGTCGAGCTTCTCGAAGGTCACGGTCGCACCGGTATCGATGCGGGCAGGCACGATCCCCGCTTCGCCGAGGATCATGGACAAGGCCATCGAGAAGCAGCCCGCATGGGCGGCCGCGAGCAGTTCTTCAGGATTGGTGCCGGGGGCGCCCTCAAAGCGCGTGCCGAATGAGTAAGGCGTTTCCGCCAGCACCTTGCTCGCGGTTGTCACTGTGCCCTTGCCGTCCTTGAGGCCGCCCTGCCAGGCGGCGGATGCCTTGCGCTGCATGCGTTTACTCCTTGTTCCCGCGTGTCCGTCTCGTATTGAGATAGTGATGCCAGAGCAGGCGCGCCGCAACCGATCGCCACGGCGTCCAGGAGGCGCTGATCTCACGCTGCCGGTTGCTGTCGGGTCGGGCCGGGAGTTCCAGGACTTCGTGCAGCGCGACCGCCAGCGCAAGATCCCCGGTCGGCCAGACATCCGGCCGTCGCAGCGCCATCAGATAGTAGATATCGACGCTCCACGGACCGATGCCGCGCAGGGCCAGCAGTGCGGCGCGCCCGTTTTCGTCGGGCGCGCGGGCGATGTCCGACAGGCGCAGGCTTCCGTCCAGCGTCGCGCGCGCGAGTTCATGGCAGTAGGACGCCTTCTGGCGCGTCAGCCCGAGACGATGCAGCCCCATCACGCCGCGACGAGAAACGGTTTCCGGCGTCATGCCGCCGAGCTCGGCGCGCACGCGCCGGAACAGGCTCCGCGCCGCGACGATCGATACCTGTTGTTCCAGCACGATGTGAACCAGCGTCTCAAACCCGGGCCGCCGCGCCCACATCGGCGGCAGGCCATTTCGCGCGAGCAGCGAACGCAGGCGCGGATCGCGGCGCGCGAGCGCGCCTGCGCCCGTGGCGAGCGTCGCCCGGGTCAAGGCGCGGGGCGGCATCACGGATCGCGCAGGCGGACGTCGAAGTGGTGGCCGCTGAGCGCGAGCCCCTCGCGCAGGTAGAAAGCATGCGCGCGCTTGCGCTGCACGCCGGAGTCGAGGTGAAAGGCGGCGCAGTCCGTCTCGACCGCAAGCGCGCGCAGCCACGCAAGCAGTTCGCGCCCATGACCCTTCGAACGTTCCGCATCCGCCGTCACCAGGTCGTCGACGTAGAGATGCTTGCCATAGAACAGGTTGGTCGAGATGCGGTAACCGGCAACCGCCACGACGCGGCCGCCGTCGCTGATGAATGCGAGCCGGAATCCGCCCGGTTCCATGGAGCGCACGCGCGCGACGAAGGTTTCGCGCTTCAGGTGCGGCCGGAGCTCCGCCATGACGTCGAAGCAGCCGGCGATATCTTCGTCGGTGACGGCGTGTCGCGGCGTATTCATCGGATTCAACGTCCCGCGTACCAGGCCGCTGCCGCGATCGCCGCGAACACAGGCCAGGCCAGATGCCTGCCGCGCGAGGCGATCAGGGTCACCAATGCGGTCACGAGCATGGTGATTGCCAGCACCGTCAGCGCGTTATCCTGCGACAGCAAATCGCGCGAAGCGAGCCAGAGCATCACGCCAAATCCCCACCAGGCGACAGTCGTGATGTGCCATGCGAACCGGAGCGTACGCACCGTGAAGCTTGTGCCGCCGAAAAGTCTCGGCAGGTCCGGCCGGCGGAACAGGCGGATCAGCAGGTATTTCTCGCCAAGGAATGAATGCGCGATGCCGACGGCGAAAGCCAGCAGTGCGGCGACGATCAGCAGGGTGGAATGGGTCATACCGGCGCAGGCTCCTTTGGTAACGGCCGGTCGGCGAGCCGGGCATATAGCACGCTGTCGATCAGCTGCCCGGCCGTCATGATGCCACGGCCCCAAAGGGGCTCGCCGAGCCAGTAGCCGATGTGCGCCTGTTTTGCGTGCACGTCTGCTCCCGGCACCAGACCGATGCCGCCAACGGCCTCTGCGTCCACCTCAATAGCCCAACCGGTACGATCGGGAAACGCGCGCGAAACGACCGGTATGCTTGGACGGTCGTCCAGCGGTCGATCGTGAGATAGCGCAAGCGATCGGCTATTGCCATCAGGGGACTTTTTTCTGTAACCAGGCCTCGGCTTCCTGGACGGTCGCGAAGACATTCAGCGGAATGCCGCGGTTGTTGGCGACCGTTTGCGCAAATCTCATCAAGTCGCCGTGGGAATTGTGGTCCACATAGGCAAGCGCCTCGAATTTGCCCAGGCCGCCCAGGCTGCCCTGGGATGCGATCTGGTAGACGTCCCAGGTCTCGAGGCGGCGGCCCGTCAGATTTTCCTCGATCAGCACGCGGGTGAACCTGCGGGCGGCGCATTCTCGCTTGAGTTCCCGGAGGTACAGCTCGACGTTCTCGAGCGTGTTCTGGCCGGTCACGACCACGTGCAGGTAGCCCGGCTTCTCGGTCACCGTCATCTCGTAGCTCACGGCGTTTTATCCCGCAGTTCCCGCTTTGCCGCAATAACCAGCAGCCAGGCGATCGCGCCCGGCAAGGCCTGCGTGAACAGGATCGTGATCTTGGCGGTCAGGCCGCCGAATATGCCGGCCACGATCACGCAACCGAGGAAGAAAAGCTTGATATCGCGCCGGTTCGCCGCGAGGCCCCAGACGAGTCCCGCGGCGAGGAAACCGTTGTAGAGACCCTGGTTCATTGCCAGTGTCGCGGATTCGGCGGCGTACTCCGGCGTCATCGCGAATATTCTCTGGCCAACCGGGTGGTTCCAGAAGAACATTTCGAGCGCCAGGAAGCCGAGATGCGCGAGCGCGACGAGCGCTGTCATGAAATTGCCTGCCTGCCGGATCACGCCCGGGACTCCGTGCCGGGCGGACACCGCTTGTAGTAGTAAGCGGTTGCACGCAGTTCGCCGTCCGGCATGGCGGCGTATTCTGGGATCTCGCCGGCCTTGCGCCAGCCCAGATGGCGGTAGACCGATTCGGCAGGCGAGCCGGCGATGGTGTCGAGCACCAGCAGCGTTCGGCCATTCGCCGCGGCGAACTCGTCCGCCGCGAGCAGCAGGGCGGTCGCGACGCCGTTGCCGCGATGACTGCGTAGCACCAGCAGCTTCTGCAGTTCCGCGCGATGCCGGCCATTCTCCCTGGCGCAGAGACTGAGCTGCACCGTTCCGACGACCGCTCCGCCGGACTCCGCGACCCACAGCACGAGTCCGTCGCTGGGCGGTGCCAGCGCCGAATTCCAGTACCGGAGTGCCTTATCGCGCGACAGGGGAGCGAGGAAGCCGACGGATGCACCGTCGTGGACGGCATCGATCAGCAGGGCGCAGAGGCCGTCAATGACGCGGGATTCGGCGGACTCGATGCGGCGGATGTTGGCCATGCCGGCGCGCATTCTAGCGCAAGCACCGATCAGTGCCTCTGGCACGATGCGACCGCTTGCCTCTCGAAATAATTGTCGTGGTAGACATGGCGCCCTGTGACCAGCTGCCACACGCTGGAGGCCAGATAGGCGGGCAGGAAGAATGGCCCCCAGCGCTCGTACTGACGCACGTGCACCTGCTCGTGCTCTCGTGCGCCGGCAAGCGCAGCGGCGCTCGTGCCGAGGATGACATGGCCGAAGGTGACGGCCTGGAATCGAAAGGGCTGCAGCCGCGAAGCAAACAGCAGGCCGATCGCGCCGCCGGAGAACTCGATCGTGCCCTGGATTCGCCTCGCCGCCGCCCCGCACGCCAGCATCACGAGCCCTGCGCCCAGGCCGAGCAACGTGTTGGGTCCGGCCCAGGCGTACGCGGCGACCCGGTGAACCAGGCTTACCACCACCCGAGCAGTTTCCACCAGGCGAGGCCGATCGTGCCCCAGATCGTCACGGTAACGACCGAAACGAGGAAACCGATGCGCCACCATTCGCCCTGCGTGACATAGTGGGCGCCGAAGTAGATGGGCGCCGTCGTCGTCCCGTAGTGCGTCAGCGATGCCGACAGATTCGAAATGTAGGCGAGGCCGAGCACGGCCAGCACGGGCGGCGCGCCCGCCGCGATCATCACGATCAGGAAAGGAATGAACATTGCCGTGACGTGGGCCGTGATGCTGGCGAACGCATAGTGCGCATAACAATAGATGAGCAGCAGGATCGCGACGGCCGCGCCCCAGTCCCAGCCGACGGTCATGCCGGCGGATAGCTCAGCGAACTGTGTCGTGATGCCGCTGGCGCCGAGAACCGAGGCCATGTGGATCATGCCGCCATACCAGATGAAGGTGTCCCATGCCTGGCGGTCGGACAGGACGTCTTCCCACTCGAGCACGCGCGAAACCAGCAAAAGGCCGACGCCCAGGAACGCGATCACGATGTAGTTGATGCCGTGCAGCGCCGTCGTCATCCACAGACCGGCGATCAGCGCAAACAGGAACAGCGTGATGCGCTCGTTGCGCTGCATGACGCCCATCCGTCCGAGCTCGGCATTGGCCAGTTCCGCCGCTTCGGGCGTTTGCTTGACGCTCGGCGGAAAGATCCGGTAGATCAGATAGACGACGACGAACAACGCGACGACACCGGGCACGATGCTGCCGAGCAGCCAGCTCGCATAGGTCAGCTCGACACCGCCCGCCGACAGCGCGAACCTGGCGATGATCACGTTCGACGCCTGGCCGGTCAGGAACATCGCGCAGGCGACGATGTCGCCCTGGTAAACGGCCTTCATCAGGAAGGCGCCGAGGCGTCTGCGGGTATCGCCCGGCTTTGACTCATAGGCCTCGGCGATGCTGCGCGCGATCGGAAAGACGATGCCGCCGGCGCGGGCGCTGTTCGACGGCACGATCGAGGCGAGCACGACGTCAGTCGCGACCAGGGAATAGGCGAGACCGAGGGAACGCTTGCCGAGCAGCCGGATGAACAGGAAGGCGATGCGCCGGCCGAGGCCGGTCTTGATGATCGCGCGCGAGATCATGAAGGCGCAGAGCACCAACCAGACGATCGGATCGGAATAACCCTGCAGCGCCTCAAGCGGCGTCATGATCCCGGTGACTGCGATCGCGCAGATGGCGAGGAACACGATCGATCCCATCGGTGCCGGCCGCACCACCGAGGCGACGATGGTCGCGGCGAAAATTGCGAGCAGCTGCCAGTCCTCGGGCCGGATGCCGGCCGGCGTGCCGGCGAGCAGAATTGCCCCCGCGACACCGAGCACCATGCCCCAGCGCCACAACGTGTGTTGCGGCTGATCGCCCGCTGCGACGCTCACTCGGATGTGCCCGTCCGAGGCAAACTGATCAGATAGATCGCGGACATGGAATGTGTCAGCCGTGTCCTACTGGAAGATCGGGTCCGGTGGCGCATCATAACGATGCCGCCCCCACTGCGCAGTCCGGCAAATAACAGTGAAGCAAAACGATCCAACGACGAAGGAAACGGGGAAAGCCTCGACCGGTATTGCCGGCCTGGACAGCGTCCTGAATGGCGGGCTGGCGCGCTCCCGGACCTTCCTGCTGGAAGGAATACCCGGTACCGGCAAGACGACGATTGCGCTGGAGTTCCTGAGGGAAGGCGCGCGCGCGAAGGAGCGCGGTCTGTACATCACGCTGTCCGAGACCGAGGAAGAATTGCGAGCCACGGCCGACTCTCACGGTTGGCAGCTCAATGGCGTTGACATCTTCGAACTGCTGCCGCCCGAGAACCTGCTGAGCGATGATCAGCAGCAAAGCCTTCTGTATTCCTCGGATCTCGAGCTCGGCGAGTTGACCCGGCAGATCTTCGCCGAGTTCGAGCGCGTTAGTCCCGACCGCGTCGTGCTCGACAGCCTGTCCGAGATACGGCTTCTGGCGCAAAGCTCCCTGCGCTATCGCCGGCAAATCCTGGCGATGAAGCATTATTTTGCGAAGCGGAACACGACCGTGCTGCTGCTCGACGATCTGACGACGGAGGCTAGCGACAAGTCGGTTCACAGTGTCGCGCATGGAGTGATCGCGCTCGAGGAACTGGCGCCGAACTTCGGTGCAGAGCGGCGCCGGCTGCGCGTGCTGAAGTACCGCGCAAACCGGTTCCGGGGAGGCTATCACGACTTCGTCATCGAAACCGGTGGAGTCTGCGTGTTCCCGCGGCTGGTTGCGTCGGAGCACGGTGTCGAGTTTCGTCGCGACACACTGCCTTCACTGAGTCCGGAGCTCAACGCACTGCTGGGCGGCGGCGTCGAGCGCGGGTCCAGCGTGCTGGTGATGGGTCCGGCCGGGGCCGGCAAGTCGTTGCTCGCCCTGAGCTTCATTGTCAGCGCCGCCGCGCGCGGCGAGCGCTCGGCAATGTTCATCTTTGACGAGGAGCGCGGACTGCTGGTCCAACGCTCGAAGGGCCTCGGCATCGATATCGAGAGCCTGGAGAAATCGGGCATGCTCACGCTGATCCAAGTGGACGCGGCCCAGCTGACGCCCGGCGAGTTCTCGGAACTCGTCTGCCGATGCATCGAGCGCGATTGCGCGAAGAATATTCTGCTCGACAGCCTGAACGGCTATCAGGCCTCGATGCCCGAAGAGCGTGCCCTGACGCTGCATGTTCACGAACTGCTGCAGTACTCCAATCGCATGGGCGCCACCACATTCATGACCGTCGCGCAACACGGCCTGCTCGGGGAGATGAAGGCGCCGATCGACCTGACCTACCTGGCCGACACTGTGATCCTGCTGCGTTTCTTCGAGGCGGAGGGCGAGGTGCGCCGCGCCATATCCATCGTCAAGAAACGCACCAGCGCGCATGAAAAAACCATCCGCGAATACCGTATGGACAGTCACGGCCTGACGCTGGGCGAGCCGCTCAGCAACTTTCACGGCGTGCTGCGCGGCACCCCCACGCTGTTGGGCGGGCAACCGCGATTGCGCCGGCGCAAGCCATGATTCCGCAGCTGTCGGAACGCGCGCTCATCCTCGCGCCGATCGGTCGCGACGCCGAGGTCGCTGCGTCGATGCTGGCCGAGGCCGCCATCCGAAGCGAGATCTGCCGTTCGCTGCCGGAACTGGTCCGGGGACTTGCGGCCGGCGCCGGCTTTGCCCTGGTGACCGAGGAAGCGCTCGATACCGCCGACCTGCACCCGCTCGCCGAATGGATCGGGGCGCAGCCGGAGTGGTCGGATTTCCCGTTTGTGCTGTTGACGCGGCGCCAGGGCGGCATCGAGCGTAATCCGATGGCCATCCGCCTGCTCCAGACGCTCGGCAATGTCACTTTCCTCGAGCGGCCTTTCCATCCGACGACGCTCATCAGCCTGGCGCGGGCCGCGTTGCGGGGCCGCGATCGCCAGTACGAGGCGCGCGCGCGTCTCGAGACGTTGTCCGACCTGAATGCGACCCTCGAAGCGCGCGTCACCGCAGCGATCGCGGAGCGGAGGATCCTGGCCGACATCGTCGAGACGACGGATACCCTCGTTCAGGTCGTCGATCCGGACTTCCGTTTCATCGCCATCAACCGCGCGAGCGCGGACGAGTTCGCGCGCATATTCGGCAACTGTCCCCAGGCCGGTGATTGTCTGCTCGACGTGCTGGCCGGCTATCCGCAATACCAGGCAGCGATACGTACGCTCTGGAGCCGCGCCCTGGCCGGAGAAGAATTCACGGAGGTTGCCGCTATCGGCGATCCCGGCCGGGGCCAGCGTCACTACGAGATGACGTTCAGTACGCTCCGCGACCGAGACGGCCGCCGCATCGGCGCGTACCAGTTCGCCCATGACGTGACCCAGCGCCTGCAGGACCAGGAACACCTGGCGCAAACGGAGACTGCGCTGCGCCAGGCCCAGAAAATGGAGGCGGTCGGCCAGTTGACCGGCGGCGTCGCGCACGATTTCAACAATCTGCTGATGGCATTCCAGAGCGGCCTGCGGATGCTGGAGCGGCCGATGGACCGGGAACGTCGCCAGCGCATCGTCGACAGCATGCAACAGGCGATCGACCGCGGTACTGCGCTGACGCGTCAGCTCCTCGCATTCTCGCGACGCCGGCCGCTGGAGGCGCAGACCGTGGACCTGGAAACCCGGTTGATCGGAATGCGCGAAATATTGCAACGCTCGCTGCGCGGCGACGTGCATGTCGAAATGGCGTTCGAGGACGACATGTGGCCGATTGAGGTCGATCCGGGCGAGCTGGAACTCGCCATCCTGAATATCTGCGTCAACGCACGCGATGCGATGCCGGATGGTGGGACTATCCGGATTGCCGCGCGCAATTCAGGCAAGAAGGTGCGGATCGCGGTGACGGACAGCGGCCTCGGCATGCCCGCGGAAGTCCAGTCCCATGTGTTCGAGCCATTTTTTACGACCAAGGAAGTCGGCAAGGGATCGGGCCTCGGTCTCGCCCAGGTCTACGCCTTTGTCACCCGGTCCAGGGGAAGCGTCACGGTGACGAGCGAGGTCGGGCGTGGCACGACCGTGTCGCTCCTGTTCCCGCGGTCGTACAAACCAGTCACCACGTATGAACCGGAGCGCAAACCGGATGCCGACGGGACGATGGCGGCGGGCAATGGGGGGCCAAGCCGGCACGTGCTGCTGGTTGAGGATGATCGGACGGTCGCGGAGCTGACGAAAGAAGTCCTCGAAAGCATCGGCCATTCCGCGACGCATGTGGCTTCCGCGGATGCGGCGCTCGGGCTGCTCGCATCCGGTCGCGAAATCGATCTGGTATTGACCGATGTGATGATGCCCGGCGGCATGAGCGGCGTGGATCTGGCGCGTGAGATCCGCAGGCAGCGGTCGGACCTGCCGGTGTTGCTCGCGACCGGCTATATCG
>JALYJS010000106.1 GCA_030799345.1 Pseudomonadota bacterium
GACATCGAAAGAGTCTTGAAGTCCGCCGGCCGGCGTGAGCCTGTGCCGGAAGAAATCGAGCGATCGGTCCGCGAACACCTGCGCCGGGAATGGGGCGAGATGATCGCGGAACGCCGGAGTGCTCGCCGCCGCTGGTCAGGCTACGCGGTCGCCGCAAGTATCCTGGTCGCCACCGTCGGCTTCTGGCTCGTCGCATCGAGTTCCGGGACGCCTGCCGGTCCCGTGGCGACCATGGCCGTCTCTCTCGACGATGTTCGGGTCAAGACCGGCTGGCTGCGAGGCTGGCATACCGCGGCCAACGGCCAGAAACTTGCCGCAGGCGAGTCGCTCGAAACGGGGCCGAACGGGCGTGCTGCCATATCCCTGCCTGGCATTGCCTCGGTACGACTCGATCAAGGCACGAGAGTACGCATTGCGTCCGCCGAGCTTCTCGTGATCGAACGCGGCGCCCTGTACGTGGATGCCGGCGTCGAGTTGCCGGGCGATTCGCAGCTCGCGATCGAGACGCCATCTGGCGTCGTGCGTCACGTCGGAACGCAGTACGAGGTGCGTCTCGATGGCGCCGGCGTGCGTCTGCGGGTGCGCGAGGGCCGCGTCGAATGGCGCTCCAATTCGGGCGCGGTCGAACGCGGCCGGGCGGGCGAGCAGCTGATCATCGCCGCTGATGGCGCTGTGCAGCACGAGCAAGCATCGCGATATGGCGGATCATGGGACTGGATCGCATCGACAACGCCGGCGATCGACATCGAAGGCCGGCCGCTCACGGAGTTCCTGTCCTGGGCTGGGCGTGAGCTTGGCCGCGAAGTCGTGTTCGCGACGCCCGAGGTCGCCGAGGAAGCGGACGCGATCGTCGTTCACGGTTCAATCGAAGGATTGACGCCCGCGCTGGCGCTTGAAGCAGTGCTTGCGACGACGAGCGTGCGCGGCTCGCTGGACGCAGGCAGGATCGTGATCGCAAACGGGCGGGTGAACGATGGCCCAGACTGAATCGGCGTCCGCAGGGGCCGGGCCCCGGCCGAACGGCTTGACGACCATCGCGGATCTCCTTGCCTGCCCCGTGTGCAGCGCAGGGCTGCTGCTCGAAGGCGACGCGATACGCTGCGCCGGCTGCGGCGCCCGTTTTGGCATCGACGATGGCATCGCAATGCTCGCGATGCGCGGCACGTCCGACACCTGGGGTTCGCCGCAGGAATCGTCGCAGAGCGATGCCTACCAGGCCGAATACCAGACCGTCGAGCGGGCCGCGGCCTACAACCACGGCTACCAGAGGCACGCCCACAAGCGTTTTGGAACGCGGCACGAATGGCGCTTGATTCGCCGTCACCTTCGAAAAGTTGGCCACTCCCGCGTCATCCTGGAACTGCCCTGCGGGGGCGGCCGCATCACGCCGGCATTCTCGGGCGCCACGGATTTCATAATTGAGGCGGACATCGCAATCGGGCAGATCCGCTATGGCCGCGCGACCTCGACGATTGAGACACCCAGGGCCTGGATGACGGCTTCCGCCTTCCACATACCATTGCGCGATAACAGCGTGGACGGCGTGATCTGCATACGTCTTGCCCATCACTTGCCGACCGCGGCCGAGCGCGACCGGCTATTTCACGAGTTGCTGCGCGTATCGAAACGCTTCGTGATCGTCACCTACTTCGATCACTATTCGCTGAAGAACCTGACGCGCCGCATCCGGCATCCCTTCAATCGTAAGCCGCCCAAGCTCACGATGACGACGGACCGCGTCGCCGAGCTCGCGCGGGCAGGCGGCGCGCGACTCGTCGCGGCGCCTCCACTGAATCGCATCGCGTCCGGGCACCGGTTCGCCCTGATCGTCAAGGATGGAGCTGCCTGATGTCCTTTGCGCAGTTCTTCTCGGACGAGGCACTGATCAAGGCAGAGGCGAAATCCCTGATTTGGTCCGAGCCGCTGCCCGATGGCGGCCGCTCAGTCGTGAAAATGTACCGTCGACGTGGCCTGCTCGATCCACTGCGCCGCCTCGCCGTGCCCTATCGCGCCGAGCGTGAGTTTGGGCTGCTCGCCCGGCTGCGTGCTTCCGGCATCCCGTGTCCGGAAC
This sequence comes from Pseudomonadota bacterium, assembly GCA_030799345.1. Taxonomy (GTDB): domain Bacteria; phylum Pseudomonadota; class Gammaproteobacteria; order Steroidobacterales; family Steroidobacteraceae; genus SCUD01. The sequence goes on from JALYJS010000106.1 coordinate 2,072, forward strand.
CGATCAGCTGGACGCACGGCTACGAGAGACGCCACGGCCGATACGAAATCCTGGTGACACGCGAGATCCCCTCTACGGTTCCGCTGACGAGCCTGCTGAAGCGCGCCCGGTCCGCCGTGCCGGACCTGGCGCCGCTCTTCCAGCTCGCGCGGCGCATGCACGACTGCGGCGTCGCGCACGGTGCCTTTTATCCCGCGAACATCCTGGTCACAGTGCCCACGGGCAGCTCGCCCCAGTACCACATGATTGACCTGGCGCACGGCTGTCATTTCCGCCACGGCGTTGCCGGAACACGGCCGGCGATCCATGACGTGCTCGACATGCTGCGCGCCATCGAGCGGCTGATGCCCCTGCACGAATGCCCGCGCTGGCTCGCCGGTTATGGCGACGGCCCGGACGGAACCTGGCGTTTCCTCAAGATGCTCGATGGCCACCGGCTCGAGCGCCCGTGGCGGCACATTCGACGCGCGGAAACGGACATGCGCGAAGCAATGGATCGCATCGGCCGGGCGACGGCCGGCGCTCGCTAGCTGTCCGGATTCCAGCCAAGGACTGCGAGCAACGTCGCGAATCCCGCGATGTAAGCGACCGCGATCGGCCAGCCTTCCCGCAGCCAGCGCCCGGTCGAGCGCGCCTCCGGAAACATGTTGCAGATCGCGACGCCCGCGGAGGACCCGAACCAGATCATCGAGCCACCGAAACCGACGGCATAGGCGAGCACGCCCCAGTCATGGCCGCCCTGCTCGAGCGCGAGCGCAGTCAGAGGAATGTTGTCGAAAAAGGCGGACACGAAACCCAGCGCAAATGCGTTCTGCCAGGACGGCGCCGGCAGCGAATCCACCGGCATCAACGAGGCGGAGGCCACGAGGCAGAGGAGAAAGATCGATCCTTTCACAGCGCCCGGCAGGATGCTCCAGTCCGGCCGGCGCCAGCAGGCGGCGAGCGTGATGGCCGCGGCGACCGCGGCGCCGATGAATGGGAAGCCCTTGGCAAGCTCCGGATGCGTTGCATTCACGCCGACATTCACGGCAACCGCGCTCGCGAGGATGAAAAGGACTATGTAGACCCGCGGCCAGTCGACGACGTGCGCGGTCGGCGCGTCCTTGATGATCGGGGCGTAGCGCTGTTGCGACCTGGCTGCCTGAGAGCCAAAAACGAGGAACGCGGCAACAGCAGCGATGTAGGCGTGAAGGACTTCGGTCGGCGGCACGCCATCGATCCACATCATCGTCGTCGTCGTGTCGCCGATAACGCTGCCCGCCACGCCCGCATTCGCCGAGGCGACGATTGCTGCGAGGTAACCGACGCGGACGCGGCCCCTGAACAACGTATGCGCCATCGCGCCGCCGATCAGCGCGGCTGCAATGTTGTCGAGGAATCCCGACAACACGAACACGATCGCGAGCAGGGCAAAAGCGCCGGTCCAGTCGTCCGGCAAATAGTGCGGCAGGGTCTTGGGCAGGCCGCTCTCCTCGAAATGGGCCGCGAGGAGCGCGAACCCGACGAGCAGCAGGAACAGGTTGACCAGGATCACCCACTCGTGGCCAAAGTGCGCAGCGAGTCCCGCGGCGCCGGGCCCGGGTGGGAATTCCGTGACCAGCCACTCGAACGCGATGATGGCCAGGAGTCCGGCGGCTGCAATCGGCAGCGCACGCCGATGGAACAACGCAACGCCCACGAGCGTGATGCCGAAGATGAGAAACTCGAGAGGCAAAAGCTGAAAAGCCTTAGCGGACCTGCGGCCAGTCCCAGTCGGCCGCGGTCGCGCGACAACCCCCATCTTTGCGGCCGGTCCAGGCGCGTCCGCGCACGAAGCGACCCGGCCGCGCTTCGGTCGGCTCCCCGTTCCCGAGTGCAAGCACACCGTTCACGATCACGTGCGAGACGCCAGTGGAGTATTGGTGCGGCGCAACATAGGTAGCGTGATCCTGGATC
>JALYJS010000109.1 GCA_030799345.1 Pseudomonadota bacterium
CGTGATTCAGGTTGATCTCCATCTGCGCGGCGCCCGCTTCATGAATCAGCGTGTCGATGTCGAGATCCTGCGCCTCGCAGAACGCATAAATGTCGTCGAACAGCGGATCGAATTCGTTGACCGCCGCAATGCTGTACGACTGCCGGCCCGGCTCGGCGCGGCCGGATCGCCCCACCGGCGGCTTCAGCTGATAGTCGGCATCGATGTTCGGCTCGACCAGGAAGAATTCGAGTTCCGGCGCGACCACCGGCCGCCAGCCGCGCGCGGAGTAAAGCTCGAGCACGCGGCGCAGGACATACCGCGGCGACATCGGTACCGGCCGGCCGTCGTCGTAAAAACAGTCGTGGATCACCTGGGCGGTCGGTTCAGCGGCCCACGGCACGACGCGGATGGACCTCGGATCGCCGACCAGGTCGATGTCGATCTCGGACGGATGGATTGCGCTGTCGTCGTCCGGGTACTCACCGGTGACCGTCTGCAGGAACAGGGATTCCGGCAGGCGCATGCCTTCGTCCTCGGCGTACTTCTCCGCCGGCATGATCTTGCCGCGCGCGACGCCCGCCATGTCGGGGATGATCGCCTCGACCTCGGTGATCGCGTGATCCTTCAGGAACTGCTTGATTTCGCTCATCGGCTGCGCCTTGTCGCGTGCTCGCGTCCGGCCTTGCCGAATGCCGCGAACAGCGCGCGTGAAAACGGGTTCTCCATGACCTTCCATTCCGGATGCCATTGCACGGCGAGCGCAAACGAATTGGCGTCACCTACGCGAAACGCTTCAATGACGCCGTCGTCGGCTTGCGCTTCGGGTACCAGTCCCGTGCCCAGCCGCTCGATGCCCTGCGAGTGGAGCGAGTTCACCTTGATTCGCTCGACGCCCGCGATGCCATGCAGCAACCCGCCCTGCACGAGCGTGATCTCGTGCGCCGGTGCATATTGCTGTTCGAGCGCTTGCGTGGTGTCCTCACGGTGATCCATCCTGCCGGGCAATTCCTGCAGCTTCTGGTACAACGATCCGCCAAAAGCCACGTTCATCTCCTGGAAGCCGCGGCAAATGCCGAACACCGGCAGTCCAGCCGTCACGGCCGCGGTAATCATCGGCAGCGTCGTCGCGTCGCGTTCCGGGTCATGCCAGGTGCCGGGCGCCGACTCGGGTCCCTGATAGCGATGCGGCTCGACGTTCGACGGGCTGCCGGTGAACAGGATGCCGTCGAAGGCGGCGAGCCATTCGCCCAGGTACCGCTCCCCGAACGCGGGGACCATGACCGGCACGGCATCGGCCGCCTGCACGATCGCGGCGATGTACTTTTCGCCGACGGCGTGAAACCAGTGCGAGCCCAAAAGACGGCGATCGGCGGGAATCCCGATGACAGGCTTTCGCATAGGTATCTGTTAATTATTTTGAACGGCCGCCGGTATGACAACCAGTTCTGCGGGCCTATTGTCGCACAAATGGGGCTTGCGGCGCCTGCTGTTCCGCGGGCGAAATAGGGCTCGTTTCAGGCGGTTTTGGCCTTCCTGGCCGTTATGTCGCGGTGCATAATCCTTGCCCGGGGCAAGTGGCGCTGGTTATCCTGCCGCGCGGCTGGAACCGGCCGACGCTACAAGATCTTAAACGTGCGGTGCAGCCATGATCCTGGTCCGGGACGACTTTGCGAATGCCGAGGCTTTCCTGGCTGCGCATCCCGCGGTGCGGGCGATCGATGTCTTGATGCCGGATCTCTGCGGCGTCCTGCGCGGCAAGCGCGTCAGCGTCGCAGATCTCAAGGGCGTTTACGCGCACGGCATGTACCTGCCCGCCTCGATGTTCGCGCTCGACGTCCAGGGCGGCACGGTCCAGTCCACCGGTCTCGGGTTTGACGAAGGCGATGACGATTGGCCTTGCCTGCCGATCGCGCGCACCCTCTTCCCCTCGCCCTGGCTCGGGCCGACCGTCGCCCAGTTGCAGGTGCAGATGCAGGATGCGGCCGGCGAGCCGTTTTTTGGAGATCCGCGTCACGTGCTCGGACGGGTGCTCGAGCGCTATGCGGCGCGCGAGTGGACGCCCGTGATTGCGCTCGAACTCGAATTCTATTTCGTCGATCTGGAACGGACAGCCGATGGCCATGCGCAGCCACCGAAATCGCTCCTGACCGGCAGGCGCGAGAAGCGCACGCAGATCAACTCGATGGCCGATCTGGAATCGGTCTCCGGCATCCTTTCGGAGATCGCGACGACCTGCGAGCAGCAGGACGTGCCGACCGGCACGGCACTGGCGGAGTACGGCCCGAGCCAGTGGGAAGTCAACCTGCGTCACGTGGCGGACGCACGCCTCGCATGCGACCAGGCCATACGCTTCAAGCGCATCGTGAAGGGTATCGCGCACCAGCGTGGCCTCGAAGCCACATTCATGGCGAAGCCCTATGCCGACATGGCCGGCAGCGGCATGCACATGCATGCGAGCGTGCTGGACGCGTCGGGCCGCAACATTTTTGCCTCGGAAGATGTACTCGGCAACGATCTCCTGAAGCAGGCCGCTGCCGGACTGCTCGACACCATGGCGGACGGCGTCGCCCTGTTTGCGCCGAATGCGAATAGTTATCGCCGCATGCGGCCCGAGACCTATGTCCCGCTGCACGCGACCTGGGGCTATAACAATCGCGGCGCAGCCGTCCGGATTCCCGTTTCTGGAGCGGTCGACCGCAGGCTCGAGCATCGCGTGTCCGGCGCCGATGCGAATCCCTATCTCGTCGCGGCGGCCGTGCTGGCCGGAATGATGCACGGCATCGAAAAGCAGCTGTCCGCCCCGCCGGCGCTCGAGGGCAACCCATTCACGCAGACCTTGTCCAGCGCACCGCTGCCCGGTGACTGGCCGACGGCGCTCACCCGCTTCGCCGCGAGCGAATTCCTCAAGGACCATTTCGGCGCGGATTTCGTGAGACTCTATGGACTGACGCGGCGTGGCGAGATGCAGGATTTCCAGTCGCGCGTCAGCCCGCTCGACTACGCCTGGTACCTGGAGCCCGTGTGAACGCACGTCCCGCGAACAGCTGGTATGAAGCCTCGGTCCGGCGTTCCGCGCCGGCCCCTGCGCTCGCGGGCGACGTTGACGCTGATGTCTGCGTGGTGGGCGGCGGACTTGCCGGCTGCTATACCGCGCTCTACCTCGCCGAGCGCGGCTATCGCGTCGTGCTGCTCGAAGCCGAGCGCATCGGTTTCGGCGCATCAGGCCGCTCCGGCGGGCAGCTCATTCCAGGCTATGCGAGCGGGCAGCAGAAACTCGAGAACCAGCTCGGCGCCGCCGATGCGCGGCGGCTTTGGGATTTTTCCGTCGAAGGCGTCGACATGGTGCGCGACCGCGTGCAACGCCATGCGATCGACTGCGACCTGGTCTGGGGGCACATGCATGCCGGCATCAAGCCGCGCCAGCGGGACGAGTTGCAGGAGTGGCAGCGTGAACTCGAAGAGAAATACGACTACCGGTCGCTGACCTTCCTCGACCGCGACGCGGTCGGCCGGTACATCGCATCGAAGCGCTATATCGCGGGAATCCTCGACAGCCGATCGGGACACCTGCATCCGCTCAAGTACACGCTCGGGATCGCGGTCGCAGCCGAGTCCGCGGGTGTCCGTCTCTTCGAGAACAGCGCAGTCACTTCGATCGAGCACGGCGCGACGGTGACCGTGCGGACAGCTGCCGGCAGCGTGCGGGCCAGGCAGGTCGCGCTCTGCTGCAACATCTGGCAGGGCGACGTCGCGCCGAAGGCCGGCCGCAAGATCATGAGCATTGCGACCTATATCGTCGCGACGCCGCCGTTGGGCGCGGAACGTGCGCAGGCGCTGCTGCGCGACAACATCGCAGTGGCCGACATCAACTGGATCATCGACTACTACCGGTTATCCAGCGATCAGCGCCTGCTGTTCGGCGGGCGCGTCAGCTACTCCGGCCTCGACCCGATCGGCACGGCGCGTGCGACGCGAAAGCGCATGCTGAACGTGTTTCCGCAGCTCGCGGATGTCGGCATCGACTACGCCTGGGGCGGATTCATCGACATCACGATGAACCGAGCGCCGAATTTCGGCCGCGTTGCGGCCAACGTCTACTACCTGCAGGGATTCTCCGGACACGGGATGGTGCTGGCAGGGACCGCCGGCAGGGTTGCGGCCGAAGCGATCGCCGGCCAGGCGGAGCGCTTCGACGTGTTCGCACGCCTGCGGCACCACGAGTTTCCGGGCGGCATGTGGCTGCGCCGACCGACGTTGGTGATGGCGATGCTGTGGTTCCGGCTGAAGGACCTGATGCCCTAGTTGGTAGTTTCCCGGCAACGCTCACTGCCCCGCAGGCGGTTCCCAGAGTTCGACCTTATTGCCTTCCGGATCGATGACCCAGCCGAACTTGCCGTATTCCGACTCGTCGATCTTGTCGAGCACGTTGCAGCCTTCCTGGCGCAATGCCCCGATCAGGGCGTGCAGGTCCGCGACCCGGTAATTGACCATGAACGAAGCAGTGCCCGGCGCGAACGAATCGCCGCTTGCCTCTGCAACGGTCCAGATGGTCGTGCCCCCGACCGGTTTGCCGTCGGCATCCGTCCATCGGAATGCCGCGCCGCCCCATTCAAGGACGTCGATGCCCAGGTGCTTTTGATACCAGGAGCGCAGCGCGACCGGCTCCTTTGCCTTGAAGAATATTCCGCCAATGCCGGTGACTCGTTTCATTCAACTCCTCCGCATTTCATAACGCATCTCGCCGCTGTCCGTCAGCCCGGCCCGCCGCCAGCCGGCCGACTCGTAGAACCCTTGCGCCCGCGTGCCCGGTTCGGTCGTCAACCACAGCAAATCCAGTCCCTGCGACCAGAGCCAGTCGAGCATCGTGTCATGGAGGCGCTTGCCGTACCCGCGACGCTCGTGATCCGGATCCACGAACAGCGCCCAGATATTACCGCTCCGCGCATTGCCAACCGCAAATGCGACGATTTCGCCGCCCGACTCCACCACCCATCCGCGACCGCTGTCCTCGATCGCGGCGCGCACGTCCTGGTCCGGGATCACCATCGATATGAGGCGGTTCTCGCGCACGGCCCTGCGCACGCGCTGGATTCCCGGAATGTCGTCCAGGCCAGCCTGCCGCAGCACATAGCGGTCGGAATGCATTTTCATTCAATCGATTCCCGTCTGGCACGAAGGCGTCGTTGCAGGCATCCTACGCATCCCCCACGGAGAGCAGAAGCAGTATGCCCACGTCAAAGTCGCGCGGCACCGCCCTCAGCAACATCGAGATTGCCCAGAACGCGAAGATGAAACCCGTCGTTCCGCTCGCGGTTGAGCGCCTCGGCATTCCCGAATCCCATCTTCACCCGTACGGGCACTACAAGGCCAAGATCTCGCTCGATTACTGCGCGCAACTCGACGGCAACCCGGACGGCAAGCTCATTCTGGTTACCGCGATCTCGCCGACACCCGCCGGCGAGGGTAAGACGACGATGACCGTCGGCCTCGGCGATGCGCTCAACCGGATCGGCAGGAAGACCATCATCTGCCTGCGCGAGCCGGCACTTGGCCCGGTATTCGGGATGAAAGGCGGCGCCGCCGGCGGCGGTTATGCCCAGGTCGTGCCGATGGAGGATATCAATCTTCATTTCACCGGTGACTTCGCCGCGATCGCGCTGGCCAACAACCTGCTCGCTGCGCTGATCGACAATCACATCCATCACGGCAATGCCGCGGGATTCGACGTGCGGCGTGTGACCTGGCGGCGCGTGGTCGACGTCAATGACCGGGCGCTGCGCGACATCACAGTAGGTCTCGGCGGACCCGGCAATGGCTATCCGCGCCAGGACGGTTTCGACATTGTCGTGGCATCCGAGGTCATGGCGATCTTCTGTCTCGCGACCGGAGTGAAGGACCTGAAGGACCGCCTCGGCAGGATCGTCATCGGCTATACGCGCGACCATCGCCCCATCCTCGCACGCGACATCCACGCGCACGGCGCTATGGCCGCCCTCCTGAAGGACGCGCTCGCCCCGAACCTGGTGCAGACGCTGGAGAACAATCCCGCCTTCATCCACGGCGGGCCGTTTGCTAACATCGCGCACGGCTGCAACTCGGTGATCGCGACCCGAACCGCGCTTAAACTTGCCGATTACGTCGTGACCGAGGCTGGATTCGGCGCCGATCTCGGCGCCGAGAAATTCATCGACATCAAGTGCCGAAAGGCGGGATTCAGGCCGGCCGCCGCCGTCATTGTCGCCACGGTGCGGGCGATCAAGTATCACGGCGGCGTGCAGGTTGCGGATCTCGGCAAGGAGAACCTGGCCGCTCTGCAGGCCGGCATCGGGAACCTTGACCGACACATCGACAATGTGCGCGACGTATTCGGACTGCCGTGTTTGGTCGCAATCAATCACCGTGCCGAGGACAGCGAAGC
>JALYJS010000121.1 GCA_030799345.1 Pseudomonadota bacterium
TCCGGGTCGTAAAACACGGGTGACGTTACCTGTACCGGTATGTCGCCGCCCGGCATGGGCACGAACAGGGTCTGGCCAAGACGCGCGCGTCCGCCGGCGACCATCGCAAGTGCTATCGAATGGCCGATCGCCGCGCTGAAGTACGAGGACGTCACGTGGCCCAGCAGCTGCATCGGCGGTTTTTGTCCCGCCGTTTCCACGAGCTGCGCACCTTCTTCGAGCACGGTTGCGGAATCGGCCGTCTTCAGCCCGACCAGTTGCTTGCGTTGCGGCGCCTTCATGGCCGTGCGCGCCAACGAGCGCATACCGATAAAATCGGCCTTGTTCCGGCCGATGGCCCAGCCGAGACCCGCATCGTCGGGCGTCACCGTCCCGTCCGTGTCCTGGCCGACGATCACGTAACCCTTTTCCGCGCGCAGCACGTGCATGGTCTCGGTGCCATAGGGCGTAATGCCGTATGCCTCGCCCGCGCTCCGGACTGCTTCCCAGACAGCAGGGCCACGATCGGCCGGCACATTGATCTCGTAGCCGAGTTCGCCGGTGAAGCTGACGCGAAACAGCGTCATCGGCACGCCGCAGATGACGCCCTGCGCTACGCCCATATGCGGCAGCGCCGCCGCCGCCAGGTCCACGCCGGCAACGAGCGGCTGCAGAACCTGCCGCGCTCGCGGTCCCTGCACCGCGATGACTGCCCACTGCTCGGTCGTGGAAGTCAGCCACACGCGGAGTTCCGGCCACTCCGTCTGGCGATAGTCTTCCATCATGTTGAGCACGCGCGCCGCACCGCCGGTGGTCGTCGTCACATGAAAGCGGTCGGCGGCAATGCGCGCGATCACGCCGTCGTCGTAGATGAAGCCGTCCTCGCGCAGCAGGATGCCGTAGCGTGCGCGCCCGACGGCGAGGTTGGACCAGCTGTTGATGTAGAGGCGATTCAGGAACTCCGCGGCGTCCGGGCCGACCACGGCGATCTTGCCGAGGGTCGATGCGTCGAAGATGCCGCAGGCCGAACGCACGGCAAGACATTCGCGTCGGACCGCCGCATGCATGTCTTCGCCGTCGCGTGGAAAGTAACGTGCGCGCTTCCACAGGCCGACGTCCTCGAACACGGCATTCAGCGCTGTGGCGCAATCGTGCATCGGCGTCCTGCGCACCGGATCGAACAGGTCGCCACGGGCGATGCCGGCGAAACTGCCGAAAGTGACCGGTGTGTAAGGCATGCGGAAGGTGGTATGGCCGATCTCCGGGATCGACTTGCCGAGCTCCCCGGCGACGATGCCGAGTGCATTGAGATTGGAGGTTTTTCCCTGGTCGGTCGCCATGCCGACCGTCGTGTAGCGCTTCACGTGCTCGATCGAGCGGAAACCTTCGCGCGCAGCGAGCGCCAGGTCGTTGGCAGTCACGTCGTTCTGCCAGTCCACGAAGGCCTTGGATCCCGTGCCGGCCGCCGTCGTCCACACCGCCGGGGGCGCCGAGCTGGCGTCGTCTCCCGTGACTGCGATGCGCGGCGCTGCGGCGCCGTGACCACAGGCTTTCGCCGCGGCGGCACCGGCGGTGGCGCCGTCCGTGAGCGCCGCGAGTCCCATGACACCGCGACAGGCGCCGGCCGAACGTTCGTGCTCCGCCGACGACGCCGGAAGGAACACCTTCGCCGCTTCATTCCACAGCAGCTTGCCGCGCGACTGGGAGAACAGGTGCACACTCGGCGTGAAACCGCCGGACATCAATACCAGGTCGCAGCGCAGGGATCGCCGCTGCGAACTGGCACCCTCGTCGGCAAATGCGATCTCGATGCCGCTGACCCGCAGATTGCCGCTAGTTACAATCACCGTCGCCGAGCGCAGTACTTCGATTCCCGCGCTTCGCGCCACCTGCGCAAGGGTCTCATCGCCGGCTGCCCGCAGATCCGCGATCGCAGCAACCTGAATGCCGGCGGCGTGCAGGTGGAGTGCCGCCTGCCAGGCGCTGTCCGTCGCCGTGACGACGACCGCGCGCGAGCCGGCGCGCACGCCGTAGCGCCGGAGGTAGCTCTGCGCGGCGCCGGCCAGCATGATTCCCGGCCGGTCGTTGCCCGGAAACACCAGGGGCTGCTCGATCGCGCCGGTCGCGAGCACGACTTCACGCGCGCGCACCTGCCACAGTCGTTCGCGCGCCTGCCCGGCAGGCGGATTCGCGAGATGGTCGGTGAGGCGCTCGTTGAGCCCGATGGAGTTGTGCGGAAAGTACCCGAAGGCGGTCGTGCGCGGCAGCAACCGCGCGCGCGGATGCGCCGCGATCGTGGCGAGCGTGCGATCGAGCCACGCGTCGGCTGCGAGTCCGTCGATGTGCGCGTGCGTGCCCATCAGGAGCATCCCGCCCGGCTCCGCCTGCTCGTCGCAGAGGATGACGCGCGCGCCGGCCGCGAGCGCCGTGAGCGCCGCGGCAAGACCCGCAGGCCCCGCGCCGACGACCAGCACATCGCAATGCGCGTGACGAGTGGCGTACCGGTCCGGATCCGGCAATGACGGCGCGCGTCCGAGACCCGCGGCCCGGCGGATCAGCGGTTCATACAGCGCGGCCCAGGCGCGCCGGGGCCACATGAAAGTCTTGTAGTAGAAACCTGCCGGGAAAATCGGCGACAGCCGGTCGTTGGCGCGACCCAGGTCGAAGCGCAGGCTTGGCCAGCGGTTCTGGGATTCGGCGCAGAGGCCGTCATACAGTTCGACCTGTGTCGCACGCAGATTCGGTGTGCACCGTGCCTCATCGCGGCGCACCGTCACCAGCGCACTGGGCTCCTCGGCGCCTGCCGTGAGAATCCCGCGCGGGCGGTGGTACTTGAACGACCGCGCGACCAGTTGCACGCCATTCGCGAGCAGCGCGGAGGCGAGCGTGTCGCCGGCCAATCCCTCGTACGCTGCCCCATCGAATGTGAAGCGCAGGCGACGCGCCCGGTCTACCCGGCCGCCGCTCGCCGTACGAAACGCCGTCATTTTTCGCCACCCGCGACAACATCAATCGCCGGCGGCCGGTCGCCGATCTTGTAGGTCGCGGTGAAATGATCCGTCGTCGTGTCTCGGAGCGCATTGAAAAACCGGCCGCAGCCGTTCAGGTGGCGCCAGCGCTCGGCGTGAAGCCCGCGCGCGTTATTGCGCACATATAAATAGTCTGCCCACTGCTGGTC
>JALYJS010000152.1 GCA_030799345.1 Pseudomonadota bacterium
GCAGAGACCGCCAATAAAGACTCGCGCAATGTCCATCGCGATCGTTCGCCGGGTGAACAGTATCGAGTCCATGATGCGCCAGCCCCTGAAACGGTCGCAGCCGCGGCTTGGACCCGCCAGGATTCCAGCTTAGGCTAGCGCCTCCAGGCACTGATGACGCATGCATGCATGTTGCTCGGCTGATCGTCCCCCGTTTTCTCGCGGCCCTCCTCGGCGGTTGCGGCATCGCATCGGCTGGCGCAGCGGGAAAGGTCAGCATCAGCGTCGGCAGCGCCGAATTCGCAGGGCTCTCGATCGAGGATGCGGGCCTCGACTGGACGCCGCAGGGCGGAGCTTCCGGGCGCACTCAAATCCGTGCTGCGCGCGTCCGCGGCGTGCCGGGAACCGGTCCGCTATCCGGATTTACGATCGATTGCCCGGACCTCAGGATTTCCGGCAATGAACTCCATTGTCCCAGGGGGCGGCTGAAAGGCACGCTCGGATCGCTCGGCGGCCAGGACACGCGCTTCAGCGCCAGACTGTCGGAGAGCGGCGCCATCACGGTCGAGCTCGACACCTTCTCCCTGGCCGGCGGGCAATCGAAACTCGGATTCACGCTCGACGGCGCGCGCTGGCGGCTAGAAGCCGCATTTGATGAACTCGCGCTCGATGCCGCGCTCGGCGTCGCAACGCCATGGTTCGCACTACCGGACGGTTTTACCGTTGCGGGCAATTCGTCCGGTGAGGTGCATGCCGCCGGGCGGTCGAACACACTCGGCAATGCGAATGCCGAAATCCGTTTCACCGGACTTGCATTCTCGGACGCCCAAGGCACGCTCGCCGGCGAAGCGCTCTCCGGTACGCTCCAGGCAAAGCTCCTGGCTGATCGCGAGGATTTCGCGGTTTCGGCCGGTCGCCTCGAACTGTCCGGCGGCCAGGCCTACAGCGATCCGGTATTTCTCGATTTTGGCTTGCACCGACTTGACCTTGATTTTGCGGGTCGTCTCGAGGGATCCGGGCCGAAGTTCGAAGTAGCCGAATTCAAGGCGGTGCACCACGATGTCGTGACGGCTGCCGGCAGCGCGACGCTCGACTTCCAGGGAGAGACGCTGCTCACTGATGCGCGGATGCGAATCGACAGGTTTGCGCTCGACGCTGCGGCGCCCGTCTATTTCCAGCCGTTCCTGATCGACACGGCGCTGAAGGACCTGCAAGGCGCCGGCACGGCGAAGGGCGAAATCGACATTGCGGGCGGTTTGCCGACCCGGGCCGCGATCGTGCTCGAAGACGTCGCACTGCTCTCGCCATCCGGCGCCATTTCAATTCATGGACTGCACGGCGACATCCGCTGGTTCGATGATGCCGCACGCACACAGCTCGCCGGCACTATTGACGATGCGGAGTTCCGGTCGTCCCTGAGCTGGGACGCTGCACGACTCTGGGGCATCGAGATCGGCCAGGTCGAACTGCCATTCGCGACAACCGGACGGCATTTCCGTCTGCTGGAGCCCAAGATCCTCCCGATCTTCGACGGTGGACTCGCGATCGGCACGCTGCGGGTCCGGCACGCGGGCACCGAGCAGATGTACGTCCGCTTCGACGCCGAACTGCAGCCGGTCAGCGTCGCGCGGCTCTCACGTGCGCTGGGCTGGCCGGAGTTCCAGGGAACGCTCGCCGGCAGCATCCCTGACCTTCAGTTCGCGGCGGGCGTGGCAACGCTCGGCGGCAACCTCGAGGCCAGGGTCTTCGACGGGCGGATCGTGGTGCGCGAACTGCAGCTGCGCGACCCGCTCGGCAAGTACCCGCGGCTGCATGCGAGCATCGATCTGGACAATCTCGACCTCGCGCTGCTGACCAACACGTTCTCGTTCGGAATGATCACGGGGCGTCTGTCCGGACGCATGGAGAACCTCGAGACTTTCGACTGGATGCCGGTTGCATTCGATGCGCAGTTCGGGACGCCCCCCGGCGACCGCTCGAAACGCCGGATCAGCCAGCGCGCAGTCACGAACCTGTCGAGCATCGGCGGCGGCAGCGGGGGCGGCGTCGCGGCCGCGCTCCAGGGCGGGTTGCTCCGGTTCTTCGACGACTTCAGGTATGACCGGCTGGGCCTGACCTGCCGTCTCGCCAACGATGTCTGCCAGATGGGCGGCGTCGAGCCGGCGCCCGGCGGTTACTACATCGTCAAGGGCGCGGGCCTGCCGCGCATCGACGTGATCGGCAGCCAGACGCGTGTCGCATGGACGCGGCTCGTCCGCCAGCTCGCCTTGATCACGGAGTCCGATATCGTTGTCGAGTGAGGCGATGCACTGCGCTAGAATCGGTTCAGGACAGGTTCAGCCGCCGGCAGCGAGCATGGTCCTCGACCGGCCTGGATGCGAAGGAGTAATCCGAATGACTCGCTGGATCACAACCGGGATCGCCACGGGTTGCATGGCACTCGCGGCCTGCGTGACGATCAACGTGTATTTCCCGGCCGCCGCCGCTGAAAAAGCGGCGGACCGGATCATCGAGGACATCTGGGGCCAGGAAAAGGCCGAGCCGCCGCCCGGCAACGAACAGTCGTCGGTCGGCCCGCGAGAGCGGAGCATGGTGGCCGCGGTGCTGCAGGGTGCGCTCGACTTCGTCGTGCCCGTCGCGCATGCGCAGGCCGACATCGACGTCTCGAGCCCGGCGATACGCGCCCTGACGGCGGCCATGAAGGCGCGCGCCGGCGATCTTGAACCCTTCTATACGTCCGGCGCGATCGGACTGACCTCGGACGGGCTCGTCGAAATCCGCGACGCGAACTCCGTAGCGCTCGCCGATCGCAATCGCCTGCGCAAACTGGTCAGCGACGACAATGCGGACCGGAATTCGCTCTATAGCGAGATCGCGACGGCAAACAACCATCCGGAATGGGAAGCGGACATCCGCAGCACCTTTGCCGAGCGCTGGATAGCGAATGCGCGCGCCGGCTGGTATTACAAGACGGGCGCGGGCGCGTGGACGCAGAAATGAGGCCGGACTCAGGCGTCGTTGCCGGCGCCTGAGTCGTCCATTTCGATGAGCTCGGATCCCTGGTTTTTTGGCGCATTGACCTGCCGGCTGACCGGCCAGGCATCGAGCGCCTTCGGATCGTAAGGCCGCAGCAGCTCCGACAGTTTCTCCGCGTCGGAGAATGCAGTGTCCAGCCAGCGCGCCCAGTCCGCTTCGGGCAACACGACCGGCATCCGGTCGTGGATCTTGCGGATCGATTCCGATGCGTCGGTCGTCACGATCGTGCACGACTCGAGCAGTGCCCCGTCGGCCGGATTGTTCCACCGTTCCCAGAGTCCCGCGAATGCGATCGGCCCGCCGTCGCGCAGCCGGATGAACCACGGCTGCTTGCCGCCCGCGGCGACCTGCCATTCGTACCAGCCGTCCGCGGCGACCAGGCAGCGCCGGCGACGGAACGCATCGCGGTACGACGGTTTTTCCGAGATCGTCTCCGCACGCGCATTGATCATCCGGTTGCCGATGGCGCGCTCCTTGGCCCATTTCGGCACCAGTCCCCAGTGCAGCATCGCGAGCGTGCGCGCGCTCTCCGTTCCTTCGCGCACGGCTGGGACCGACTGCGTCGGCGCGATGTTGTAGCGCGGCGCGAGCTGCGGCACCTCGTCGAGCCCGAAGGTCCGCCTGACCGCTTCGGCCGGCGAGTAGAAAGCGTAGCGTCCGCACATATCGTCGGCCCCTACTCGCGTATGCCCGTGCCGCGATTCATCAGCACGACGACGGTTGCGAACATCGCGATCGCGAACGCGGCCATGATCGCAAAGGCGAATCCGAGATTCACGTCGCTGGTGCCGAGGAAGCCGTGCCGGAAGGCATTGACCATGTACAGGATCGGATTCAGGTAAGAAAGGCTCTCGGCCCAGCCCGGCAGCAACGAGACCGAATAGAAAACGCCGCCCAGGTAGATCATCGGCGTCAGGATGAACGTGGGGAACCACGATATCTGGTCGAAATTCTTCGCGAAGATCGCATTGAACAACCCGCCAAGCGAGAACACCACCGCCGTCAGCAGCACCGACCCGGCGACCAGGACCGGATGCGCTACCGGAATATCCGTGAAGAACAGCGCGACGCCCGTGACCACCGCGCCGACCAGCAGACCGCGCATCACGCCGCCCGCGACGTAACCGAGGACGATCAGCCAGTTCGGCAGCGGCGCGACCAGCAGTTCCTCGATGTGCTTGCCGAACTTCGCGCCGAAAAAACTCGACACGACGTTGCCGTAGGAATTGGAGATGACCGCCATCATGATCAGGCCCGGCGCGATGTACTGCATGTAGTCGTAGCCGCCCATCTGCCCGATGCGCCTTCCGATCAGCGCCCCGAAGATCACGAAATACAGCGTCGCGGTCACCGCGGGCGGCACCAGGGTCTGTCCCCAGATGCGGATGATGCGTCCGTACTCGCGCCGCACGATCGTCTGCAGGCCGATGCGGCGGATGCGGTTGAGTGACTGCGTCTGCATGTCAGCCGGTCCGGGCGCCGTCGCCGCCCTTGCTTTCGACCAGGCGCATGAACAGCTCCTCGAGACGGTTGACCTTGTTGCGCATGCTCACGACCGCGATGCCCTGCTGCGAAAGTCGCGCGAAAATATCGTTCAGCGACTGCTCCTTCGTCACCTCGACCTCTAGCGTATGGTTATCGGTCATCCGCGATACGTATCCCGGCAGCTCGGGAGCCGCCGCCGTTGCGCCGCGGAAGTTCAGCACGAAGGTCTCCTGATTGAGCTTGCCGATGACACCCGCCATCGTGTCGTTCTCGATGATGCGGCCGCCGTCGATGATCGCTATATGGCGGCACAGGCTCTCCGCTTCCTCGAGATAGTGCGTGGTCAGGATGATCGTCGTTCCCTGCCCGTTGATCATGCGCAGGAAGCTCCACATGCTGCGACGGATCTCGATGTCGACGCCGGCGGTGGGTTCGTCGAGGATCAGGAGCCGCGGTTCGTGCACGAGTGCGCGAGCGATCATGAGACGGCGCTTCATGCCGCCCGACAGCGAGCGCGCAATCTGGTCGCGTTTGTCCCAGAGCTGCAGCTGCCGCAGATAGCGCTCCGAACGCTCGAGGGCGAGCTTGCGCGGAATGCCATAAAAACCCGCCTGGTTCACGATGATCGTGAACACTTTCTCGAACTGGTTGAAGTTGATCTCCTGCGGCACCAGGCCGATGCAGGATTTGGCGCGGTCGAGCGCGCTGTCGATGTCGTGGCCGAAGACCGCGACCGAACCCGCGCTTTTCGTGACGAGCGACATGATGATGCCGATGATCGTGGTCTTGCCGGCCCCATTCGGCCCGAGCAGCGCGAAGAAATCGCCTTCCTCGACGTCGAGATCAATGCCGCGCAGGGCCTGCACGCCATTGCGGTAGGTCTTGGTCAGGCCGCGGATCGAAAGTGCCTTCATGGAACCCCGGAAACCCGGCAGGACGCCGGCTAACAGGCGCGAAGCGTAAACGCCACCCGGTATCCGGGCAACCGGCAGTCAGGCCGCGATGCCCCTTCTCGTCCGTCGCTGCAGCGCCTGCGAGCGCGCGCTTTCGGCGCCCTGAATCTGCAGTCCGAGCTGCCGGAGCATGTCCACGGATTGTTCGTCCGGGCGCACGGCGCATCCCTCGAACTGCAGCCAGAACCGCGTGCGGGTGCCGAAGCGCGCGGTCAACGCGGGCGCGACGCGACGCGCGAGCCGTTCCATTGTCGCTAACGGCAGCGTAGCGAGCGCGGCAATCGTCGCTGGCGAAGTGCCGAATACGAGCCTCGCGCCCGCCGCGCGCGTCTGGGTCAGATGCCACGCCAGCATGATGGCGGCCCGCGCGAATGCCACGAGGCGATCGTCCGTCGCTGGCACCGGGTCCGAATCCTGCACGCCGCCTGCGGCGGCAATCTCGCTCTCCCAGAATCCGCCATCGCCAAAGCGCAGGTCGAAGAGCGTATAGGGCAGCCGCTCGCACAGTCGCTGCCCGGCATCGGGATCAATCAGGGCATCGACCGCCCGAGGCGGCAGTCCCGAGATCAGCTTCAGGCGGCCCTCCTCTGCAAGGTCCGTCGCCAGGTCCAGGAAAGCGAGGTTGATCGAGCACAGCGCGCGCCGTGTCAGGCCGTCCAGAAGCGAGCGTTCCGACCAGTTGGCGCTACCTGCGGGCGGCGCGAGCGCCAGCGGTTGTTGGCGATTCATTTCATTTATCCCCCTAACCGTCCGATTACCCGTGCTACCCGCTCTGTGGCGGATTTAGGATTGACTGGTGGAAAACTACCAGTACGATGACTCCGAATCAAGGTGGCAAACATGCGAATTACCGACGATCGATACACGCGCGACCGGTTGAGGCTCGACCTCGCGCTGCGGCTCATCGGACACGAAGCACGGACCCGCACCATCCGGAGCTGGACCGGCCTCACCGACGACCGCATCCGGAAACTTTACCGCTCGTATGTCGCTGACGCGGGGCGCCGCGAGGTCCGCCGCCACCGGGGCAAGAGCCCGCGTCAGAGCGCCTACTTCATGCGTAACGCGGCAATCCGCCGGGAAGCGGCTGGCCTCGCGACGCTGCTGTGCATTCTCGGACTGCTGCGGCGCGAGGCGGGAACTGCGCCAGGCGCCGTCGAGCAGCTGCGCTGGGGCGAGAGTTTCTGCGAGGCCTACGAGACTTTCGCGTCGTTGTTCGAGCACCCGCAGATTTCCTTCGAACACGCCTGCCACCTGCTCCGCTCGCTGGAAAAGCAGAACGAGATCTGCCTGGACGACTGCGAGGGCTGCGGCAGCCTGCTGGTCGTGATGCGCTATGCGGAGCGGCCCAAAGTCTGCGAATTCTGCGCGTCGAGCCGGCCCCCCGCGCGACCCGGCCTGTCGGTCGGCGACTGCTAGAATGACGTCACCGAACTCCAGGAACGGCTGCCGATGCGCGCCAAAGCGGAGCGGCCCAACGTCTTCGCCGGGCCGCATGTCGATCGACTGAAACTCGCCAATGCCGACGCGGATGTCGTCGCCCGCGCGATTGCCGACGGCTCGGCACGCCTGATTCCGGTCTGGCGGTCGCGCTGCCCGGTGTTCCGTACCCCCGTGCCCGGCGCCTGCCTGCTGCCCCTTGGCAGCGGCCAGTTCGCCGGCATCGGCATCAGCGAGCTGATCCTGCTCGGCGATTACCGCGGACTCGCGGTCTTCACGACGGAGATCGAGACGCCGACGCCGCCGGAACTCGAGGACGGTGCGGAATTCGCCGACCTGCGGCTCGCCGCGGCGCTGCTGCCGCACGACGAAGCCGGCCTGCTCGCCTATGCGCGCGCCATGATCTCGTTCCGGCACCGGCACCGGTTCTGCGGCAGCTGCGGTTCGGCCACCAATCCCGAACGCAACGGCCGCGTGATGACTTGCATGCGCGCAAGCTGCGCGACCGAATTCTTCCCGCGCGTCGACCCAGCGGTGATCGTGCTCGTGACCGACGGCGACCGGGCGCTCCTCGGGCGCCAGGCCGGATGGCCGGCCGGGCGATATTCGACGATCGCCGGATTCGTCGAGCCGGGCGAAAGCCTCGAGGACACAGTCCACCGCGAAGTGCTCGAAGAAACGGGCGTGGAAACCGGCCGCATGACCTACCAGTCGTCGCAGCCGTGGCCGTTTCCGCGCTCGCTGATGCTGGGATTCCGCGCCGAGGCCAGATCGGTAGAGCTTCGCCTCGGGGACCGGGAGCTGGAGGACGCACGCTGGTTCAGCCGTGCCGAACTGGCCGAGGGTTCGATGCTGCCGTTCCCGCAGTCCATCGCATTCCGCCTCATCGAGGAATGGTACGACGCGGGCGCCACGAGATCCCTCGCCGAGGAAGCGGCCGCACGCGGCTGGAACCGCGCCCGGTGAGCATTGCCCTGTCGATCGCGACTGGCCTCGCGCTCGCCGCGGCGGCCGGATTTCGCGCATTCGTGCCGCTGCTGGCCGCCGGTCTCGCCATCCATTTCGGCTATGTCGAACCCGCACCGGGGTTTGCGTGGCTCGGCGAGCCCCTGGTGCTGATCGCACTCGCAGTCGCGACCCTCGTGGAGATAGCCGCGTACTACATCCCGGGCGTTGATCATGTGCTGGATGTCATCTCGGCCCCGGTTGCAGTCGCTGCGGGCATCCTTGCCGCAGCGGGCGTCATGGTCGGGATGCCGGACTGGGCCCGCTGGCTCACGGCAATCAGCGCCGGCGGCATCCTCGCGACTACGGGTCATGCACTGAATGCGGTGGGCCGCGCAAAGACGGGGCTGGCCTCGGGCGGGGCCGGGAACCCGGTCTATTCGACCGGCGAACTCGCCGGGTCCCTGGTGTTGTCGGCGTTCGCGCTGCTGCTGCCGGTTCTTGCCATTGTCGCGCTGATCGTCATCGCCATCATTGCCGTGCAACGCTGGCGTCGTCGCCGGGTCTGATATCCATGCGTCAGCGTTTGACCACCGTCGCTATCTGCCTGGCGACTTCAGGATGGCTGCCGGCCGCTCATGCCGCGGAAAAGCTGGAAATCGAGTTCCTGGGAGTCGAGGGCACACTGCTCGAGAATGTCCAGGCGCTCTCGAGCCTGCAGCGCCTGGCGCGCTCGGACGAACTCGACGCCGACATGATCGCGCGGCTCGCGCAGCGGGCCCCGGACGAAGCCCGCACGGCGCTGCGCCCTTACGGCTATTACGAACCCGAGGTATCGACCGAACTCGCGCGGGAAGACGACGTCTGGCAGGCACGTGTGTTGATCACGCCGGGCGAGCCGGTGCTCCTGGTCGAGCAGCAGGTCGAGATCACCGGCAGCGGCAACGAAGAGCCCTTCCTCCGGCAGGTGCTGGCGGCGTCGCCGCTCACGACTGGCGCGCGGCTCAGTCATCCCGATTACGACCGGCTGAAGGGCGAGCTGCTGCGTGCGGCCGCCGCCAACGGTTATCTCGATGCGACATTCACGCGCGGGGAGCTGCTCGTGGACCCGGCCGCGCGCGAGGCCCGCGCTTTCGTGACGCTGGAGACCGGCGAGCGCTACCGCTTCGGCGCCACCACGATCACCCAGGACTTCCTGCGGCCGGAACTCGTGAGGCGCTACCTGCGCTATGAGGAAGGCGACTGGTACGACGCGTCCGCGCTGCTGCGTACCCAGTTCGCGCTCGACGACTCGCAGTATTTCGCCGTCGTGGAAGTGATGCCCGAAGAGCGCGACCGCGAGCGGCGCATCGCGCCGATACGCATCGTGGCCGAGCCGAGCAAGCGCAACGTCTATACGATCGCCGCCGGCTATGCGACCGACACGCGCGCGCGCGGGACACTGCGTTGGGAGGACCGCCGTGTCAACACGAGCGGCCACCGCATTCGCGCCGAGCTCCGCGGCTCGAGCCCTGAAGAATCCGTCAGGCTCGCCTACGTCATTCCGTGGACGGACCCCGCCCTCGAAAAGCTCGCATTTGAAGCGCGCGCGTTCAACGAGCAGCGCGCCGACGTCGAGACTTCCGGGACCAGCTTCCGGGTCGGCCTGACCCAGGTGCGCGGCCGATGGCAGCGCGTTCTGTCCGTGACGGCGGAATCGACGCGCGACGAAGTCACGACCTCGGATGGCACTTCGACGGAGATTTCGCGCACCCAGAGCGAGCTGCTCGTTCCCGGCATTTCCTACTCGCTGCTGCCGCCCGGCTTCCTCGGCGTCAATGCCGTGCCCCGCGGATTCCAGGTCGAACTGCTCGGTTCGACGACCGCACTCGGCTCCGACACGGATTTCACCAGGCTGGTGGTCCGCGATGAACGCCGTTTCCGGCTCGCCGATCTCTGGCATCTGCAGGTCCGGGGCGAAATCGGGGTGAGCGCGGTCGCCGAGTTCCAGGAATTGCCCGCCCAGTACCGCTTCTTCGCAGGTGGCGACCGCAGCGTTCGCGGTTACGGCTACGAAGAGCTGTCGCCTGTCGACGCCGACGGTAACCGCATCGGCGCGCGCAATCTCGTCGCCGGGAGCATCGAACTTCAGCGCAGCCTGCCGCGGAATTTCGTGGCCGCCGTGTTCGTGGACGCCGGCAATGCGATCGACGACTTTGGCGATCCGCTCGAGTACTCGGTGGGCATAGGGCTGCGCTACCGCCTGCCATTCCTGAGCATCGGGTTCGATGTCGCCCAGTCGATGTCCGAATCAGACCGCAGCCCGCGCCTGCACCTGAACTTCACGCCGGAGCTCTGAGATGCCCTGGCCGCGAAGCAAACGGAGCCGCTGGTTGCTTGCGATCTTCGGGGTCCTGCTGATCCTCGCGATCGCCGGCGGCAGCTGGCTCCTGACGACCGAGGCGGGGCTGGTACGCGCCATCGCGATGCTCGAATCGCTCGACAAAGTCAGCATCCGGGTCAACGGGGTGAAGGGCCGGCTGATCGGACCGATCACGGCGGAGTCGATTGACATCGAGCATGCGCGCGCGACGATCCGCATTACCGGTTTCTCCGCCGACTACGAACCGAGCGAGCTGCTCGCCGGCCGAATCGCGGCGGAAGGCGTGCATGCCCGGACGATATCGATCCAGGTGCGCGAGCGGCAAAAGGCGGCGGCAAAAGCGCCGGCATTCACTCCCCGCTGGCTGTCGATCGCAGTGGACGACGTCACGGTCGACGATCTGTCCATCATTTCCCCGCGCGGCACGGCGCTGCAGCTGAAGTCGGTCGCCGGGAGTGCGACGATTTCGCGCAGCCAGATCGCATTCGAAAACGCACGGGCCGATGCCGGCGCCTGGGCCGTCGCCGGCGCCGGCGGTCGCCTGTTCGCGCGCGAACCGCTCGGCATCCAGGGCACGGCCGCCTGGACGGTGACGGAAGGGCGCGAGATCGGCGGCGTCCTGCGCGCCCTCGGCGATCTCGACCGGCTGACCGTCGAGCTGCGCTTTGCCTTGCCCGCGACCGGGCAGGCGAATGTCGTGCTGACCCAGCTCACCAGCGACCTGCAATGGCGTGGCAAGGCCGTGATTGAAGGCCTCGACCTTGCGCGGTGGACCGATGCGCCGCCTTTTGGTCCGCTGCGAGCGACGCTCGACGTCAGCGGTGACCGGTTTGAGTATGCGACTAACGGCGTAGTGCACGGGGACGGCTTGCCGGCATCGGGCGTGCAGGTCAATGGCACCGCGGCGTATGCAGACCGCGTTGTGACGCTCTCCGGTTTGACGATGACGATTCCGGACTCAATGGTTGCTGAACTGCGTGGCCGCTTCATCGTGGCCGAGCAACCCGCCTACGATCTGCATGCCGAATGGACTGATTTCCGCTGGCCACTCACCGGCGATCCGGTCCTGCGCTCCCCGCGCGGCGACATGGATATGAATGGCTGGCTGGAATTCGGCTGGCGCGTCAACGGCGAATTCGATCCGCTGGTCGCACCGCCTTTTTCCGGCACGGCGTCGGGCCAGTTCACGACGACGCGGATCGTCGTCGACGAATCCGCGCTGCGCGCGCTGAAGGGCAACATCGCGGCGCAAGGCTGGCTCTCCCGGGATGCGGGGCGCGAGTGGGCCGCTTCCGGCCACGCGCGTGGCATCGATCCGGCGTCGATCCGTCCCGGGCTTGCCGGGAAACTCGACTTCGACTTCAAGGGTTCCGGCTCGGGCTTCGGTGCAGGCGCGACATACAGTGCGACCCTGGCAAATCTCGGCGGCCGCTTCCGCGGTCAAACCGCGGCCGGTGGCGGCACCGTTCACCGCGAGCGGCATCGGACACGCTTCGAACGTGTGGCCCTCTCGCTTGGCAGCGCGCGCCTCGCGCTCGACGGAGCGATCGGCGCGGGCGAGGAACTCGATGCGCGCCTGGTCGCCGAGGACCTGTCGGTGTTCCTGCCGGAACTGCGCGGCCGCGTCAACGCGACCATGCAGATACGCGACCGCAGCTACGCGCTCGCGATGACCGGCCACAATCTGGCCTGGGGCAAACATGAGGCCACGATCCTGTCGGCGGACGGCCATGTCGATCTCGATGAGCGCGAAATGTCGTGGCTCCGAGTGCGGTCGAATGGTCTCGTCATCGCCGGCTTGCCGCTGACCGATACGCGCCTGTCGGCCAGCGGACAATTGCGGGACCATTCGATCGAGTTCCGCGTCGGCGTCGGCGAGGACGCCGTCTCGGTTCGCGGACGTGGCGCTTATGTCGATTCGCGATTCACGCTGCAGATGCAGGAAGTGACGGCCGTCGGCCCGCGCACCCCCTCGTGGCGGCTGGAGACGACATCCAGCCTCTCCG
>JALYJS010000156.1 GCA_030799345.1 Pseudomonadota bacterium
TGCTCGACCTCGCGGCCGTCGGCATTGAAAATCCGGTAGAAAACCGCCGTTCCGGGCCGGCGTGGCGGTTCCAGCATGAGCGCCTGGTCGAAGCCGATGCCGGTATAGCGGTCGGCGAGACGGCGCACGGTGTCCGCGGCCGGAGCACCGCCCGGCGGGGCGTCGAAGATGATGAAGTCGTTGCCAAGCCCATGCATCTTCGTAAAGCGCATTCAATGATTCTAGCGCGGCACTCGCTAAAATGCGCCGTGGCAACCGGGAATTCCGCCTTCACGCTGCGCGCGCTCCGCGCCGACATCACGACCCTCGCCGTGGACGCGATCGTCAATGCCGCGAACGAGTCGCTTCGGGGCGGCGGCGGGGTGGACGGCGCGATCCACCGCGCGGCGGGCCCGGAACTGCTCGCCAAATGCCGAACGCTCGGCGGTTGCGCGACCGGGGATGCGAAATTGACGGCTGGCTATCGGCTGCCGGCGCGGCACGTGATTCATGCCGTAGGGCCGGTGTGGCGGGACGGCCGGTCCGGTGAGCCGGCGTTGCTCGAATCCTGCTACCGGCGTTCGCTCGAGCTGGCCGCGGCGCATGCGTTACGCTCGATTGCGTTCCCGGGCATCAGTACGGGCGTCTACGGCTATCCGAAAGATGCCGCCGCACGAATCGCGGTAAACACCGTGCGCGCGTTCGGAGAGCGCGCGACCTCGATCTCTGAGGTGACGTTCTGCTGCTTCTCCGCAGGCGACCTGACAACTTACGAGAGGCTACTGGAATCATGATCGACGCCGAGCAACTGCCGACCATAGACGCAAAACGCCTGCGGCTGCGCTCGCTGGCGGAACCGGATCTCGACCAGATGTACGCGATCTTTTCGGATCCGCGCTCGATGCGATATTGGGCGACGCCCTCCATGACTTCCCGCGAGCAGATCGTGACTTACCTCGCGAACATCCATGACGGCTTTCGCGGCAAGACGCTGTTCCAATGGGGCATCGAGCGGCGCGAGGATGCGCGGATCATCGGCACGACGACGCTGTTTCATCTCGATACCGGCAACGCGCGCGCGGAGATCGGCTACATCCTCGGCAGCGCCTGGTGGGGCCAGGGCTATATGCACGAAGCGCTGACGGCGCTGGTGAGCTATGCCTTCGGCGAACTGAAACTGCGCCGGATCGAGGCGGACGTCGATCCCCGGAACGGCGGCTCGGTGAAATCGCTCGCTCGCCTCGGATTCCAACGGGAAGGCCTGTTGCGCGAGCGCTGGAACGTCGCGGGAGAGATCCAGGATACGGAGTTCTTCGGCCTGCTCGCGCACGAATGGAAACCGGGTCCGGCGTGATTTCCATCGTGCCATTCCGCGGCGAACTCGCCGGGGCATTCCGGCGCCTGAATCTCGACTGGATCGAACGGCTATTCGCGGTGGAAGCTGCGGATCGCAAGGTGCTGGACGATCCGGAAGCGAGGATCATCGCGCCCGGCGGCCAGATCTTCTTTGCGATGGATGGTGACGCGGCGGTCGGCACGGTCGCGATGATTTTCGTTCATGCCGGACGTTACGAACTTGCGAAGATGGCGGTCGCGGACAGTCACCAGAAACGCGGCCTCGGTGAGCGCCTTGGCGCCGCGGGCATTGCCTGGGCCCGCGAGGCCGGCGCCCGGTCGATCTTCCTGCAGACAAACAGCCGGCTTGCCAACGCGATACGGCTGTATGAACGTCTGGGTTTCCGGCACGCGGTCGACCCGGACCCGTCCGAATACGTGCGCGCCGATGTCTATATGGAAATACGGATCGATCAAAGCGGAGGCTAAGCAGTTCATGCACAAAAGCAAACTCGCCGGATTCATCATCGATTGCCGGACCAAAGACCTCGATGCAGCAGCGACCTTCTGGGCCGCTGCGCTCGGCATGGAGAAGCGGGCGCTGCCGAAAGAAGAAGGCGAGATCTACATCGCGCTGGATGATCCGGAGAAGCGCATGGTCATCGAAGTGCAGACCGTGGATCACGAGAGCCGCGTGCATCTCGATATCGCGGCAGACGACATCGAGGCCGAGGTCAAGCGGCTCGAGGCCCTGGGCGCGAAGCGAATTTCCAACGTCAAGCATTGGGTCGTCATGGAAGCGCCGACCGGACAGCGATTCTGTGTCGTGCCGGGCAGAAGCGAACAGTTCAAGAAAACGGCCAGGACCTGGAAGTAATGAAGTGTTCGTGAAAGTGTGCTGCATTGCGGACCCGGAGGAGGCGCAGCTCGCCATTTCGGCTGGCGCGTCCGCGATCGG
>JALYJS010000168.1 GCA_030799345.1 Pseudomonadota bacterium
CAGCAATGCCGCGATTACGGATGCGCTGCTGGGTGCAGCCAATGCGACCGAGCGCGATGCCTTGATCGACTGGCAGCGCGGCCAGGACCTCGACGACGAGGACGTGGACGCCGTCCGGGCGACCGAGATGCGCCCGTCGTCGCACGGCGACGTGCTGCATTCGCGCCCCGTCGCGATCAACTACGGACCGACCATCGCGCCGGACGTCGTGATCTTCTACGGCGGCAACGACGGCGTGCTGCGCGCCGTCAACGGCAACCGCTCGAACGCGGTCGGGACTTTCGGGGCCGGCAACGAGCTCTGGTCCTTTGTCGCACCGGAGTTCTACGGGAACATCAAGCGCCTGCGCGACAACGCGATCCCGATCAGTTTCACGGGTTCGCCAGCGCCGCCGCCGGCCCGGGAACCCAAGCCCTATGGCTTTGACGGACCCATCGCGTCCTACACGGATGCGACCAGCAAGCGGATCTTCGCGTCGATGCGACGCGGCGGTCGGGTGCTGTATTCGTTCGATGTCACGAACATGATCAGCACTCCCGGCAGCGCAACCCTGAGCTGGAAGATCGGCTGTCCGAACCCGGCTGACGACACGGGCTGTGCCAGTGGCTTCGCGGGCATCGGCCAGACCTGGTCGACACCGCAGAACATCAAGACCAACGGCTACACGGCGAGCGGTGTGGCACAGCCCATGTTGATGATGGGCGGCGGCTACGATACTTGCGAGGATGCGGATCCGCAAAGCTGCACGGCGTCGTCAAAGGGCCTTGCCGTGTACGTGCTGGATGCCGCGACTGGTGCCGAACTCCACACGTTCGTGACGGATCGCCCGGTCGCGGCCGACGTGTTCGTCGTGCCGGACGGCACGACGGGACTCGCGAAGTTCGCCTACGTTGCGGACCTCGGCGGCAATCTCTATCGCATTTCTGGTGCGAGCGAGAACCTGCCGTTTGCCGCTACGCCTCCGGACCAGTGGACCATGACGAAGATTGCTTCGCTGGGTTGCGACAGCGCCGGCGGCACGAGCCCGTCCGTCGGTTGTCCGATGAACCGGAAATTCCTGTCGGCGCCGGACGTGGTCGAGAAGGACGGCGTTTACTACCTGCTGATCGGCTCCGGAGACCGGGAAAAACCGCTGCAGGCCTTTGCCGCGGCCTACCAGGTGGAAAACAAGTTCTTCATGGTCAAGGACAATCCGGCGGATCCGGACTGGCTGACCGATGAGACCGCCAACTGCGGCTCGGCCGTGCTCTGCCTGGATTCCCTGGTGCCGATCGCCAACGCTGGCGCCGATCCGGACCCCGCCGATCTCGCGGCGATGAAGGGCTGGGCGCTTGATCTGCGCGATCACGAGCAGGCCGTAACCTCGGCAATCACCGTGTTTGGCACGACGACCTTCAGCACCCATACGCCGACGATTCCGGACCCGAGCTCCTGCGCTTCCAACCTCGGGACGGCTCGCGTTTATAACGTCCGCTTCTCCAATGCCGCAGCGGCCAACGGCAGCAACAATCGGGACGAACCGATTTCCGGCGGTGGCCTGCCGCCATCGCCGGTGGCCGGTATGGTGGAGCTCGACGATGGTACGGTCGTGCCGTTCATCATCGGCGCGGACGGCGACTCGCCGCTGGAAAGCAGCCTGCCGAACCCGCCGTCGACCGGCACGCAGCCGAAGAGCCTGACGTACTGGTTCATCGAACAATAAGGCGGATGGATCATGCCTATCAGGAGAGCGGGAGCGACGTCTGGCAGCAGGGCCCATGCCCGCGGCATGACCATGATCGAGCTCCTGATCACCGTCGTCATCATGGCGATCCTGTTTGCAATCGCCGTGCCGTCCTTCAGGAACGCGTCGCTCGGCAGCCAGCTGAGCGCCGCGGCCAACAACCTGCTGGCGAGCGTGCAGCTCGCCCGCAGCGAGGCCATCAAGCGCAACCAGGCGGTGACGCTTTGCGCTTCGGCCAATGGCACTTCCTGCGCGGCTTCGGGCGGCTGGGAGCAGGGCTGGATCATCATGGATGCGGGAGCGGTCGTGCTGCAGCGCCAGGAGAGCCTGCCTGACCGCTACCTGGTAGCGCAGACGGGCGGCACAGTTCCGCTGAATTTCCAGCCGATCGGCGTCGGCGCAACCGCCGCCACTTTCACGGTCTGTCGCGACAATCCGGACGGCGGGCAGGAGCGTGCAGTCAATGTCAGCGCCACCGGATCGGCCCGCGTAACGGTCACCAACACCGGCTCATGTCCCTGATGGCTGGCCCGGAGGCGCGCGCTCGGCTAGACTGATTCCCCGTCGTGGGCGGGCCAGGGTCGGCCCGCATTTCCTGATTGCGGCGGGGTTCCAGATGACGCGTTTCGTGTTCGTGACCGGCGGCGTAGTGTCCTCGCTCGGCAAGGGCATCGCGTCCGCGAGCCTGGGCGCCATCCTCGAGGCGCGCGGGCTGTCGGTCCGCATGGTCAAGCTCGACCCCTATATCAATGTGGACCCGGGCACGATGAGCCCGTTCCAGCACGGCGAGGTGTTCGTCACCGAAGACGGCACGGAAACTGACCTGGATCTCGGGCATTACGAACGCTTCGTGCGCACGACGACCGGCCGCAACAGCAATTTCACGACCGGACGCATCTATGAGCGCGTCATCGCGCGCGAACGGCGAGGCGACTACCTGGGTGCGACGGTGCAGGTCATTCCGCACATCACCGACGAGATCCGCCGGAGCGTGCATCTCGGCGCCGGCGACGCCGACGTCTGCATGGTCGAGATCGGCGGCACGGTCGGCGACATCGAGTCCCTGCCGTTCCTCGAGGCGATCCGGCAGATGGGCGTCGAGCTTGGCCGCAGCAACTGCGTCTACATCCACCTGACGCTGGTGCCGATCGTCGGCGGCTCCGGCGAGATCAAGACCAAGCCCACCCAGCATTCGGTCAAGGAGCTGCGCGGCATCGGCATCCAGCCGGATGTGCTGCTGTGCCGCTGCCGCGACCCGCTGCCGGAAGAGCAGCGGCGCAAGATCGCGCTATTCACCAATGTCGAGGAGCGCGCGGTGATCTCGGCGGTCGATGCGGACGACATCTACCGCATCCCGCTCCTGCTGCACGAGCAGCGGCTCGACGAGATCGTCTGCGAGAAGCTGCATATCGACGCGCCGCCGGCGGACCTGCGCGAGTGGCAGCAGGTCGTGGCGGCGCGCCACCAGCACGAGGCAACCGTCAATATCGCGATGGTCGGCAAGTATGTGCAGATCCGGGACTCCTACCTGTCGTTGAACGAGGCGCTGCGCCATGCGGGGCTGCGTACGCGCACCCGCGTGCAGCTGCACTATGTCGAGTCGACCGACCTCGAGTCGGCGGGCACCGGCTGCCTGGACGGCATGGATGCGATCCTGGTGCCTGGCGGTTTCGGCGAACGCGGCATCGAGGGCAAGGTGCAGGCGGTGCGCTTCGCCCGCGAACACGGTGTGCCCTACCTCGGCATCTGTCTCGGCATGCAGGTGGCGGTCATTGAGTATGCGCGGAACGTGCTCGGACTCGAAGGCGCGAATTCGACGGAATTCCAGCGCCAGGCCGTGGATCCGGTGATCGCGCTCATCACGGAATGGCGCGACCGCAGCGGCGGCACGCACAAGCGCGACGACGCGTCGGATCTCGGCGGCACGATGCGCCTCGGCGCGCAGGAGTCCCGCATCCGGCCGGGTACGCTCGCGCGTGCGCTGTATGGCCGCGATTCTATCCACGAGCGGCATCGGCACCGCTACGAGTTCAACAACAACTACCTCGAGCGCATGCATAAGGCCGGCTTCGTGTTCTCGGCATTCTCCGAGGATGACCTGGTCGAGATCGTCGAATTGCCGTCTCATCCCTGGTTCATCGGGGTCCAGTTCCATCCGGAGTTCACGTCGAATCCGCGCGACGGTCATCCGCTGTTCGCGGGTTTCGTGCGCGCTGCGCGCGAGCACGCCGCCGGGAAGCTGCCGCGGGCGGCGAGCGCGTGAAGCTCGCAGGGCACGAGGTAGGCGCCGACCGGCCGTTCTTCCTGATCGCGGGGCCCTGCGTGGTTGAAGACGCGGGGCTGACGCTCGACATCGCGGGTTCGCTCAAGGAGATGACGTCGGCGCTCGGCATCCCGTTCGTGTTCAAGGCTTCCTACGACAAGGCAAACCGCTCCTCACGTTCCTCGTTCCGGGGCCCCGGAATCGAGCAGGGACTGAAGGTCCTTGCGGACGTGCGCCGCCAGCATGGCGTGCCGGTCCTGACCGACGTGCACGAGGACACGCCGCTCGCGGAGGTGGCCGCCGTCGTCGACGTGCTGCAGACGCCGGCCTTCCTGTGCCGCCAGACCAATTTCATCGTCAATGTCTGTTCGCAGGGCCGGCCGGTGAACATCAAGAAAGGCCAGTTCCTGAGCCCGTGGGAGATGTCGAACGTGCTCGACAAGGCGCGCTCGACCGGCAATGAAGAGATCATGGTCTGCGAGCGCGGATTCAGTTTCGGCTACAACAACCTGGTCTCGGACATGCGGGCGCTGTCGGTCATGCGCGATTTCGGCGCGCCGGTCGTGTTCGACGCGACGCATTCCGTGCAGCTGCCGGGCGGTAAGGGCACTGCGTCGGGCGGGCAACGCGAATTCGTGCCGGTGCTGGCGCGCGCGGCGGTCGCGGCGGGCGTTGCGGGGGTGTTCATGGAAACCCATCCGGATCCCGAGCAGGCACTCTCCGACGGTCCCAATGCCTGGCCGCTGCCGCGCATGCGCGAACTCCTGGAGCTCCTTGCCGAGCTCGACCGCGCGGTCAAGGCGCGCCCGTTCGCGGAGGCTTCACTCTGATGCGCATCGTTGATATCCGTGGCCGCGAGGTCATCGACTCCCGTGGCAACCCGACCGTCGAGGCGGACGTCGAGCTCGAGGACGGAACGATCGGCCGTGCCGCCGTGCCCTCCGGCGCTTCGACCGGCACCCGCGAGGCCGTCGAGTTGCGCGACGGGGATCCGCTGCGCTATCTCGGCAAGGGCGTGCTGAATGCCGTGCAGCATGTGAATGGCGAGCTGCGCGATTCGCTGGTGGGGCGGGAGGCCTCGGACCAGGCAGGCATCGACCGGCGCATGCTGGAGCTTGACGGGACGGATAACAAGTCGCGCCTCGGCGCAAATGCACTGCTCGCCGTGTCGCTCGCTAACGCGCACGCCGCGGCGGGCTGCCAGAAGCTGCCGTTATATCGCTATCTGGGCGGCGACGACGCGGTCGTGATGCCGGTGCCGATGATGAACATCGTCAATGGCGGCGCGCACGCCGACAACAGCCTCGACATCCAGGAATTCATGATCCTGCCTGCGGGCCTGCCGAGCTTCAGCGCTGCCCTGCGCTGCGGCGCGGAAATTTTTCAGCGTCTGAAGCAGATCCTGCGCGAACGCAAGCTGTCGACGTCGGTCGGGGACGAGGGCGGTTTCGCCCCGGACCTGCCGTCGAACGAGGCGGCGCTCGGTGTGATCCTCGAGGCGATCGCCGCCGCTGGTTACCAGGCAGGCCAGGACGTCTGGCTGGGGCTCGACGTCGCCAGCAGCGAGTTCCACCGGGACGGCGTATATCACCTGGCCTCGGAGGGCCGCCGGTTCACCGCTGCCCAGTTTACGGACTATCTCGCCTCGCTCGCGGACCGCTATCCGATCCTCAGCATCGAGGACGGCATGGCTGAAGCCGACTGGGAGGGCTGGGCCGGCCTGACGCGGCGGCTGGGAAACCGGGTGCAGCTGGTGGGGGACGATCTTTTCGTCACGAATACGGAAATCCTGTCGCGCGGCATTGCGGAAGAGGTCGCAAACGCCATCCTGATCAAGCCGAACCAGATTGGTACGCTGACCGAGACGCTGGCCGCCATCGAGATGGCGGCGCGCGCCGGCTACGGAGCCGTCGTGTCGCACCGGTCCGGCGAAACCGAGGACTCGACGATCGCCGATATTGCGGTCGGCACGACGGCGACGCAGATCAAGACGGGCTCGCTGTCGCGATCCGACCGGATGGCGAAGTACAACCAGCTGCTCCGGATTGAGGAACAGCTCGGCGCCCGGGCCCGCTTTGCAGGGCGCGAAGCATTTCCGGTGAAGCCGCGTTGAGCGCGGAAGTATTGAATCGTCCGGAACGTGCTAATCTCCCGGCCCCATGAAGGTCCTGTTCTGGTGTCTGCTGGGCGCACTGGTGTTGCTCCAGTATCGGTTGTGGCTCTCGGATGAGGGCATGCGTGAAGTCTGGGCACTGGAACAGTCGGTCGCCGCGCAGCGCGCCGACAACGCGGTTCTCGCCGAGCGCAATGCCCAGCAACGAGCCGAGGTCACCGACCTCAAGCAGGGATTCACCGCCCTCGAAGAGCGTGCCCGCGACCTCGGCATGATCGGCGGGAACGAGACCTTCTATCAGTTCGTCGACTTGCCGTATCGGCCGGTGGGCGATCCAGAGCCGAGCCACGCGTCGACCCAGCCTTGATGCCGCGGTGTCCGAACGCATCTGGTTCGTGATCGCCGCCGCCGGCGCCTCTTCGCGCTTCGGCGGATCCGTCCCCAAGCCCTACCTTCGCATCGCGGGCCGGAGCCTGCTTGAACACGCATTGCGGGCACTTGCGCGCGTGCCCGGACTCGCGGGCGGCGTGGTCGTCACGACGCCGGCTGACCGGCGATTTGCGCGACTGCCGGCATCCGTGCGACGCGGCGTCACGTCGGTCCGTGGCGGGCCGACTCGCTCGGCCTCGGTTCTGAACGGATTGCAGGCTTTGGCATCGGCCGCGCCCGACGACTGGGTGCTGGTGCATGACGCGGCGCGACCCTGCGTTCCGGCGGCGGACCTGTCCGCGCTGGTCGCCGAATGCCGCCGAAATGCGGTCGGGGGTTTGCTCGCCGTGCGCGTCACGGACACGCTGAAGCGCGCGGACCTCGAGAACCGCAGCATTGGCACCGTGCCGCGTGACGGACTCTGGCGCGCGCAGACGCCGCAGATGTTCCGGCACGGCCGACTGCTCCGCGCATTGCAGCGCGCGCAGGCCCAGGGTCTCGAGGCGACGGACGAAGCGGCTGCGGTCGAAGGCCTCGGGCTCAAGCCACGGCTCGTCGAGGGGTCGCCGCTCAACATCAAGGTGACGCGGCCGTCGGATCTCGCGCTCGCCGAGGCGGCATTGCGGCAATTCCGGATGGCGCGATGAGGATCGGCACCGGCTTTGACATCCACCGGTTCGGTCCCGGCGATCACGTCATGCTGGGCGGCGTGCGCATTGCGCATGACCGCGGGGTACTCGCACATTCCGATGGTGACGTACTGCTGCACGCATTGATGGACGCGTTGCTTGGCGCAGCGGGCGCGGGCGACATCGGACTGCATTTCCCGCCGGGAGACGCGCGGTTCGCGGGAGCCGACAGCACCGGCCTGCTGCTCGAGGTGATGAAACTCGTGGCTGCACGCGGATTCAAGGTCGTGAACTGCGACCTGACGCTGATCGCTGAAGCGCCCCGCATCGGGCTGCACCGGGACGCCATCTGCACGTCGGTCGCGGTCGCGCTCCACGTGGACCGCAGCCAGGTCAACCTGAAGGCCACCACCGCGGAAGGTCTCGGGGCGCTCGGCCGCGGCGAAGGGATCGCGGCGCAGGCCGTCGTGCTGTTGCGGGAGGGTGATGGCGCCTGAAGATGCCGTCATGACGGCATGGCGCGCCATCGCGCTCGATCCGCCGCGCGCGGGCGGGCCGGCCGCCGCGGCCGGAACGATCCGCGCCGAGACCGAGGACTTCGTCGTGGAGGAGCAGCTCGGTTTCGAGCCGGACGGCGGCAGCGCGCACCGCCTGCTGTGGGTCGAGAAGCGCAATGCCAACACCTTGTTCGTCGCGCGGGCGCTGGCCGCGCGGCAAGGCTGTGCGCCCGCCGATGTCGGCTACGCGGGCATGAAGGATCGGCGCGCAGTCGCGCGCCAGTGGTTTTCGACACCGGCGCCCCGTGACGGCGCCTCGCTCGAGGATTTTTCAGGCGACGGATTTCGGGTATTGTCAGTACACCCGCATTCGAAGAAGCTCAGGCGCGGTGCGCTGTCGGGCAACCGGTTCCGGCTGCGCGTGCGCGAGCTCGCAGGCGACCGGCAGGCGCTGGAGGCGCGGATCGCGCACGCCGGCTCGTCGGGATTCCCCAACTATTTCGGCGCACAGCGTTTCGGCCAGGACGGCGCGAATCTCGGCCGCGTCGGCCAGTGGCTCGCGGATGGCCGCCTGCCGCGTGCGCGCGAAGGACGGGGATTCCTGCTGTCATCCGCGCGCTCGCTGCTGTTCAATGCGGTGCTCGCCGAGCGTGTCCGAGCCCGCAGCTGGGACCGGCTGCTGCGCGGCGAGATCGTAAACCTCGCCGGCAGCAAGTCGGTGTTTCCGATCGACGGGACGGACGAGTTGCTCGAGCGCCGCTGCCGGGACGGCGACATCAATCCGACGGGACCGTTGTGCGGCGAGGGCGGCATGCAGCCGGCCGCCGACGCGGGCGCTGTCGAGGTACAGGTACTCGTCCAGCTCGCGCCGCTGCCGGAACGGCTCGGCAACGCGGGCCTGCGAGCCGAACGGCGCGCGCTGGTCGCGCGCCCGGTGGGACTGCAGTACCGGCTGTCGCCCGGCGTGCTGGAGCTGCAGTTCGATTTGCCGCGCGGCGCTTACGCGACGAGTTTCCTGCGCGAAATCGTGAACGCTTCGGTGCCGGAGACCGGCAGCGATTGAGTTCAGGGGTCGAGCAGCACGTAGACCGCGCCGGTCCCGCCATCCGGCCGGCGTGCCGAGCAGAATGCCCGCACGGAGCCCGTGCGCCGCAGCCAGCGGTTGACGGCGGCTTTTAGCACCGGGCCGCGTTCGCCGGAACCACGGCCCTTGCCGTGCACGATGCGAACGCACAGCGACCCGAGTGCGCGCGATTCCGCGAGGAATTCGATGAGCGCCAGACGGGCTTCGGCCTGCGTCATGCCGTGCAAATCGAGTTCCGCGCGCCGGGCAATCTGCCCCTTCCGCAGTCGCCGGAATGTCGATTCGCTGACGCCGGGACGGCGCCAGGCGAGCTCGTCGCCGGTTTCGATTTCCAGGTCCGCGGCGTCGAGCACCAGCGATTCGGCGAGCACGTTCCGCTCGTCGGCGCGCCGCGACGCCGCGAGCGGGCGGCGTGGCAGCGGTGGTGCGGCAACCCGGGCGTGACGCAGCCTGCGCACGTCGCGCACGGCCTTGCGGAACAGTTCACGCTCGTCTTCGTCGCTCATGCAGGAAGCGTCCGGCGCCGATGCCAGATCACCGGCGCTTTCCAGTATAGTGCGGCCCGGTCGCGCCGGCCGCGTCGGGAACGGTTGCCTGGCCTTGAATATTCTGCTCGCCAATGACGACGGCTATCGCGCCGAGGGACTGCGCTTCCTGAAGGAAGCGCTGACCGGGGTCGCGCCGCTCACCGTCGTCGCTCCGGACCGCAACTGCAGCGGAGCCAGTCATTCGCTGACACTCGAGATTCCGTTGCGCGTGCAGCAGGTCGACGCGGATACCTGGTACGTGATCAATGGCACGCCCACCGATTGCGTTCATCTCGCGATCACGGGCCTGTTCAAGCACGAGTTCGACATGGTGGTTTCCGGCGTCAACGACGGCGCCAATCTCGGCGACGACGTGCTGTATTCGGGCACGGTCGCGGCGGCCATCGAGGGCCGCTTCCTGGGATTGCCGACGATCGCCGTCTCGCTGGTCGCCGGCGGCAGCACCGGCCCGCATTTTGCGACGGCGGCGCGGGTCGCGCGCGAACTGGTGCTGCGCGTGCTGGCAAAACCGATGCACCGCTCGATGATCCTGAACGTCAACGTGCCCGACCTGCCCTACGAGCGGCTGAAGGGTTTCGAGGTCACGCGCCTCGGCTACCGCCACCGCGCTGAAGCGGCGGTGCAAGGCGTCGACCCGCGCGGCCGCCCGATCTACTGGATCGGGCCCGCGGGCGCCGGCGAGGACGCCGGCCCCGGCACGGACTTCCATGCGGTCGCCGGGGGGCGCGTTTCGGTGACGCCATTGCAGGTGGACCTGACCCGCCATGCGGCGCTCGACGAGCTCAGGGACTGGTTGCAGGACCCGGCTGAATGAACGAGCGCAGCGGTATCGGGATGACTTCGGCGCGCACGCGGGAGCGGCTGATACAGCGGCTCGTCGAGCAGGGCATCCGCGATCCACGCGTGCTCGACCGCATCCGGAATGTCCCGCGCCACCTGTTCGTCGACGAGGCCATCGCGAGCCGGGCTTACGAAGATACAGCCTTGCCGATCGGTCATGGCCAGACCATCTCGCAACCTTATGTCGTCGCGCGCATGACGGAAGCGCTGACGATCGGTGGCGTGCCGGAGAAAGTTCTCGAGATCGGGACCGGCTGCGGTTACCAGACCGCCGTGCTGGCGCCACTGGTCGGGCGCATCTACAGCATCGAACGCATCGACGCATTGCTCGATCGCGCGCGTGAACGCATCCGTGAACTCGGGATCAAGAATATCCGTTTCAAGCATGGCGACGGCTCCGACGGCTGGCCATCGCAGGCGCCATTCGACGGCATCCTGCTCGCCGCGGCGCCGCATGCGATACCGCAGAAGCTCCTCGATCAGCTCGGGGAGAACGGGCGCCTGGTTGCTCCGGTCGGGCCCGAAGGACGGCAGGAGCTCGTACGGCTGACGCGGCGCGGCGATCAGTTCCTGCGCGAGCGGCTCGGATTCGTCAGTTTCGTGCCGCTCTTGGGGGGCTTGTCCTGAAGTGCGGGCATTTGCGCTTGTGCTGGCGCTGGCAGCCGCGCTTGCTGCCTGCACGGGTCCGGATCGCCGGGCCACGGTCCCGGATCAGCACGTCGTGCAGCGCGGCGAAACGCTGTACTCGATCTCAATGCGCCACGGACTCGATTATCACGATGTCGCGCGCTGGAACGGGATCGGCCGCGACTACCTGATCCACCCCGGGCAACGGCTGCGCCTTGATCCGCCACCCAGCGGGCGTACTACTCAGGCCGCACGGCCGGCGCCGGCTGCGACGCTGCCGCGCGCCTCGCCAGCGGATCCAGCCTTTCGTCCGCCCGAGTGGCGCTGGCCGGTGGCAGGAGGGCGTGTCATCGGCAATGTCCGGCAACCGTCGGGCGGCGTGGGACTGCGCATCGACGGCGAGCTGAACCAGCCGGTTCTCGCCGCCGCGGATGGCAAGGTCGTTTACACGGGCGATGCACTGCGCGGCTATGGCCAGCTCGTCATCGTCAACCATGTACGCGGCTGGCTTTCTGCTTACGGGCACAACGCTTTGCTGCACGTGAAGGAGGGTGACGACGTACGTGCGGGCCAACCGATCGGGGAGATGGGGCTCGGCCCCGCGCGACAGCCGACGCTCTATTTCGAGATCCGGCTCGACGGTCGACCGATCGACCCGCTGGCCCAGCTACCGAGGCGCTGATCAGACGTACAACGCGACCGCAACGTTCCTGAACTCGGACAGCAGCAGATTGTAGGTCCGGCAGGCAGCGCGGTTGTCCATCGCTTCGAGCCCGATCCCGCGCGCGGCGAATGCGGCAAAG
>JALYJS010000179.1 GCA_030799345.1 Pseudomonadota bacterium
CGGGCGGTGCGCTTCCAGGGTGGCGAGCTCCTGGTCGAAGTGCAGTCCGCTCCGCACCTGCACGAGCTCGCGAATTTCACGGGCGAGGACTACCGCCGCGCCGCGAACGAGCGCCTGGGCGCGCCGCGCATCGAGCGCGTGGTCTTCCAACTCCAACGCTGACATGACCGACAACTCCAATCCCAGCAACTACGGCGCAGCCTCGATCACGGTCCTCGAGGGCCTCGAGGCGGTGCGCAAGCGTCCGGCGATGTACATCGGCGACACCGATGTGCGCGGGCTGCATCACCTGATCTGGGAGGTGGTCGACAACTCGGTCGACGAAGCGCTCGCCGGCGAGGCGGACCGCATCGACGTGCGCGTGCACAAGGATGGCTCGGTGTCGGTCGACGACGACGGCCGCGGCATGCCGGTCGACATCCACCCGAAAGAGAAGGTCAGCGGCGTCGAGCTGATCCTGACGCGGCTGCATGCGGGCGGCAAGTTCTCCGATCGCAACTATGAGCACGCGGGCGGGCTGCACGGGGTCGGCGTGTCGGTCGTCAACGCGCTATCGAAGCACCTCGAATGCAATGTGCGGCGCGACGGGCGCGAGTGGAACATCGGTTTCAGGAACGGCAAGGTCGTCTCGAAGCTGGAGGCGGTCGGCGAGACCAAGCGCGGGCGCACGGGCACGACGTTGCGCTTCTGGCCGGATCCCGGGTTCTTCGATACGGCCGTCATCTCGATCCCCCGACTCAAACACGTGCTGAAGGCGAAGGCGGTGCTGTGCCCCGGGCTGCGCGTGAAGCTTGCCGTCGAAGCGAGCGGCGAGACCGAGGAATGGTTTTTCACCGGCGATCTCGCCGCGTACCTGGTCGAACAGCTCGGCGACGCGGGGCGGTTGCCGGACGAGCCGTTCACCGGTCACTTCAAGGGCGGACACGAGATCGCCGACTGGGCATTCTGCTGGGCTCCCGACACGGATGCGTCGATAGCGGAAAGCTACGTCAACCTGATCCCGACGCCGCAGGGCGGCACCCACGTCAACGGGTTGCGCACCGGCGTCGCGGACGCGGTGCGCGAATTCTGCGAGTTCCGCAATCTGGTGCCACGCGGCCTGAAGCTCGCTCCGGAGGACGTCTGGCAGTCCATCGCGTTCGTGCTCGCCGTACGCATGCAGAACCCGCAGTTCGCGGGCCAGACCAAGGAAAAGCTCTCATCGCGCGAGTCCGCCACATTCGTCGCGGGCGTGGTCAAGGATGCGTTTGCGCTGTGGCTGAACCAGCATCCGGAGGCCGGCGAAAAGATCGCCCAGTTCGCGATCGGCAACGCACAGGAGCGCACGCGCGCGGCCGCGCGGGTGACGCGCAAGCGCATCGTCAGCGGTCCGGCACTGCCCGGCAAACTGGCCGACTGCACGCTGCAGGAACCGGCGCGTTGCGAGCTGTTCCTGGTCGAGGGGGATTCGGCCGGAGGCTCGGCAAAGCAGGCGCGCGACCGGTCCAATCAGGCCGTCATGCCGTTGCGCGGCAAGATCCTGAATACCTGGGAAGTGGACGCCGCCGACATCCTGTCGTCACAGGAAGTGCACGACATCGCGACCGCGGTCGGCGTGGACGCGGCGTCAAACGACCTGACGGGTCTGCGCTATCACAAGATCTGCATCCTCGCGGACGCCGACTCGGACGGCGCCCACATCGCGACCCTCCTGTGCGCGCTGTTCTTGCGGCACTTCAGGCCGCTGGTCAGCGCCGGGCACGTGTATGTCGCGATGCCGCCGCTGTTCCGCATCGACGTGGGCAAGAATGTCTATTACGCGCTCGGCGAACACGAGAAGAACGGACGGCTCGACCAGATCCAGGCGGAAGGCATCCGCGGCAAGCCCGTGATCACCCGGTTCAAGGGTCTCGGCGAGATGAGCCCGCTGCAGCTGCGCCAGACGACGATGGCGCCGGATACCCGCCGCCTGGTCCAGCTAACGCTCGAGGCAAAGGACGGCGCGGACCAGCTGTTCGACATGTTGCTCGCCAAGAAACGCGCGGCCGACCGGCGCGAATGGCTCGAGAGCAAGGGCAACCTGGCGACGGTCTGACCATGCAGGAACAGTCACTCGACTTCGAAGGCATCGAGCGGCAGCCGATGCGGACATTCACCGAGAAGGCGTACCTCGATTACTCGATGTACGTCATCCTCGATCGCGCGCTGCCGCAACTTGCCGACGGCCTGAAGCCCGTACAGCGGCGCATCATTTACGCGATGAGCGAACTCGGCCTTGCCGCGGGGGCGAAGCACAAGAAATCGGCACGCACGGTCGGCGACGTCATCGGCAAGTACCACCCGCACGGCGACAGTGCCTGTTACGAGGCGATGGTGCTGATGGCGCAGGATTTCTCCTACCGCTATCCGATCGTGGACGGCCAGGGCAACTGGGGTTCCACCGACGATCCGAAATCCTTTGCGGCGATGCGCTATACGGAATCGCGCCTGCGTCCGTACGCGCAGACGCTGCTGTCCGAGCTCGCGCAGGGAACGGTCGAGTGGGCGCCGAACTTCGACGGCACGATGGAGGAGCCGAAGCTGCTGCCGGCGCGGCTGCCGAACGTGCTGCTGAACGGCACGCAGGGCATCGCCGTCGGCATGGCGACCGACATACCGCCGCACAACCTGAAGGAAATCGCGGCCGCGTGCGTGCTGCTGCTGGATGAGCCGGAGGCGACGCTCGGCGACCTGTGCAAGCACGTCCTCGGACCGGATCTGCCCACCGGGGCCGAGATCGTCACGCCAAAGAGCGAACTGCGGGCAATCTACAAGACCGGCAACGGCAGCTACCGCGCGCGCGCGGTATACGAGATGGAGGACGGCGAGATCGTCGTCACCGCGTTGCCTTACCAGGTCTCGGGCGCCAAGGTGCTCGAGCAGATCGCCGGGCAGATGCGCGCCAAGAAGCTGCCGATGGTCGAGGACCTGCGCGACGAAAGCGATCACGAGCACCCGACCCGGCTCATCATCACGCCGCGCTCGAATCGGGTCGACGTCGAGCAGCTGATGACGCACCTATGCGCGACGACCGACCTCGAACGCAGCTATCGCGTAAACCTCAATGTCATAGCGCTCGACGGGCGGCCGAAAGTATTCGGCCTCAAGGACCTGCTGGCCGAATGGCTGCAGTACCGCAAGGCGACGGTAAAGCTCCGGCTCCAGTACCGGCTCGGCAAGGTCGAGGCACGGCTGCACATCCTGGACGGCATGCTGATCGCCTTCCTGAACCTCGACGAGGTCATCCGTATCGTCCGGAAGGAAGACGAGCCGAAACCGGTGCTGATG
>JALYJS010000194.1 GCA_030799345.1 Pseudomonadota bacterium
GCTCAAGGCGAAGCTCGGATCCGCCGTGATCGTGCTGGCGACGGTTGCCGACGACGGCAAGGTGACGCTGGTGGCCGGCGTCACCGAGGATCTGGTCGCAAAGGTGAGGGCTGGCGAACTTGCAGGCTTCGTCGCCGCGCAAGTGGGCGGCCGCGGCGGCGGACGGCCGGACTTCGCGCAGGCGGGCGGGAGCGACGCGTCGAAGCTCGAATCAGCGCTTGCAAGCGTCGCGACGCTCGTCGCCGGTAAGCTCGGAGGAACCTGAACCCGGACGCACGGTCGGAGAAGTTCGTGCTGACGCTTTCGCTGTCCTTGTTCCTGCTTGCTGCAGAACCGCCGGCAGCCGCTGAACCCGTTGTCCCAGGACCTGTCACGGCGTCAACGGTCACGCCGCCCGACGTAGCACCGCCGATACCGACACCGCTCGATGAACTGGCCGTCACCGCGGCCGAGCCGCGCTTCGTCGCGCCCACCAACCGTGATCGCATCGGCCGCATCTGGGCACCGGTCTCGATCAATGGCAAAGGCCCGTTCCGGCTGGTCCTGGACACTGGTGCCTCGCATTCCGCCGTCACCGCACGCGTGGCCGAGATTCTCGGGCACTCGGGTGACAGCCGCTACACGGCGATTCTGCGCGGCGCAACGGGATCTGTGACCGTGCCGATGATTCCCATCGAATCGCTGGAGGTCGGCGAGCTCCTGATACAACCGCGCCGCTTGCCGATCGTGCCGGATGCGCTCGGCGGGGCGGAGGGCGTACTTGGCATGGACGGCTTTGCCAATAAGCGCATCTTCATCGACTTCAGGCGCGACAACATCACGATCATGCGCTCGCGGAACGAGCGTCCCCGGCAGGGGTTCGCCACCGTGCCCGTGAAGTTCATGCGCGGGCGCTTGCTGATGGTGGATGCCTGGCTCGGCGGCATACGGGTCAAGGCGATCATCGACACAGGCGGCCAGGCGACGCTCGGCAACCTGGCGTTGCGTGAGGCGCTGGCAGCAAAGCGCAGGAAACAAGAAGCCGCCGCCCTTCCCGATACGGTCACCGGCGCGACGCTCGACGTACAGACCGGGAAGCGGATCGCCACGCCTTCGATCGCGCTCGGCGAGGTGCTGGTGCGGAATCCCGCGATGACGTTCGCGGACTTTGCGATCTTCCAATACTGGGAACTGACCGACGAGCCCGCCATGCTGATCGGCATGGACGTGCTCGGGCTGCTCGACACGCTCGTGATCGATTACCGGCGGCGCGAACTACAGATGAAAATTCGCCGCGGCTAGGCGGCGCGGCGGGTCGGGATCACGGCGCGATCGGGTTCGGCGAGGCGCTTGCGGTTCGTGATCATGCGGTCGTGCAGTTCGCTGATCATTTCGCTCGCCTTCGTGCAGCAAAGGCCGGGCACGATCGCATGCACCATGCAGACGAGTCCGCCCCAGATCATCCGCAGGCCGAATCCCATGGCGGTAGCGAAGTGCTGCCCGTAGCTCTCGTTGACCGAGGCCGGATGATCTGAAAAGAGGCGGTTCAGGACTGACATAGCTCATAGTACTCCCAATAAAGCCAAAATATCTCCCATTTCATGTGACCGGACGGTACTGGATTGGGATATTTTGCTAATCTTCCCCTATGTCAGCCTTAGACAAGCTCGATCGCCAGATCCTGGTGATACTCCAGCAGGACGCCTCCCTGCCCATTCAGCAAGTCGCCGACCAGGTCGGACTTTCGGTGAATCCCTGCTGGCGGCGCATCCGGCGCATGGAAGCCGAGGGCGTCATCCAGGCACGCGTGGCGCTCGTCGATCCGCAGAAGGTCGGACTCGGGCTCACCGTGTACGTGCGCGTGAAGACGCGCGAGCACAGCGCCGATTGGGCCGTGAAGCTCAACGAGGTCATCGCGGCCATGCCCGAGATCCTCGAGTGCCACCGGATTGGCGGCGACGTGGATTACCTGCTGAAAGTGATCGTGCCGGACATCGCTGGCTACGACCGCACCTACAAGGAGCTGATCGAAAGGCTGCCGGCACTCGCGGACGTCAGTGCGCTGTTCTCGATGGAGCGGCTGAAGAGCACGACCGGCCTGCCGATTCCCGCGGAAACCTGAAACAATCCGCGCTCGATGTCATTGATCGTCCAGAAATACGGTGGCACCTCGGTCGGTTCCGTTGCACGCATCAACGCAGTCGCGGCCCAGGTTGCGGCGCTCGCCGACAAAGGTCACCAGGTTGCGGTCGTCGTCTCGGCGATGGGCGATGCCACCGACCGGCTGATCGAGCTGGCGCGCGAAGTCTGCGCCGATCCCGATGCACGCGAGCTCGACGCGCTGCTCGCGACCGGCGAGATGGTCTCGACTGCGCTGCTCGCGATGGCGCTCAGGAAGCGCGGCCGCGCTGCCTGCTCGTACAACGCGCTGCAGTTGCCCATCGACACAAGCGGCCTTCCCGGCCGTGCGCGCATCGAGCGCGTCGATTGCGAGCGGCTGCACCGCGATCTGGCTGCCGGCATCGTGCCGGTGGTCGCGGGCTTCCAGGGCCGCGCCGAGAATGGCGACCTGACGACGATCGGCCGCGGCGGCTCCGACACGACTGCGGTCGCGCTGGCCGTAGTGCTGAAGGCCGACGAATGCCAGATCCTGACCGACGTGGACGGCGTCTATACGACCGATCCGCGCATGGTGCCGGAGGCGCGGAAGATACCTTGCCTCAGCTTCGAGGAGATGCTCGAGCTCGCCGGCCAGGGATCGCGCGTGCTGCACTTGCGCGCCGTCGAGTTCGCCGCGCGCCACAAGATGAAACTGCGGGTGTTGTCCTCGTTCGAGGACAGCCCCGGAACCCTGATCTGCGAGGAGGACCCCACCGTGGAAGCCCCCGTTGTCTCCGGCATCGCCTTCAATCGCGACGAAGCCGCCATCACGATTGCGGGCGTGCCGCACGAGCCCGGCGTCGCCTACGCGATGCTGAAGCCCGTGGCCGATGCCGCGATCGAAGTGGACATGATCGTCATCCATGCCGAACCGGGGGAGGGGGTCGATTTCTCCTTCACAGTCCATCGCGACGACTACGCAAGGGCCCTCGCGCTGACCCGCGAAGCCGCGGCCAAGTACCCGAAGTCGACAGTGACCGGGGACGACCGGGTGGCGAAGCTCGCGGTGGTTGGCTCGGGCATGCGCTCCCATGCCGGCGTCGCGGCGAGGCTTTTTGAGACGCTCGGTGCCGAAGCCATCAATGTCAGGCTCGTCTCGACCTCCGAAATCAAGGTCAGCGTGCTGGTCGCGGAGAAGGACCTCGAACGCGCCGTGCGCGCCCTGCACCGGGCCTATGGGCTCGAGCGTTCTCCAGGTGATTGATTTAAAAAGATAAATTCGCCAGACAGCCCTGTGCTATGCTTTTTTGCGGGATCGAGAACAATTACCAGGGATGAAAAGGGGATGAGGGAATGTTGATCCTGACGCGTCGAATGGGAGAGGCGCTGATGATCGGTGACAACGTCACGGTCACGGTGCTGGGTATCAAGGGCAACCAGGTGCGCATTGGCGTGCTCGCGCCGAAGG
This sequence comes from Pseudomonadota bacterium, assembly GCA_030799345.1. Lineage (GTDB taxonomy): Bacteria > Pseudomonadota > Gammaproteobacteria > Steroidobacterales > Steroidobacteraceae > SCUD01. Next base: position 3,548 of record JALYJS010000194.1, read on the forward strand.
AAGTCGGCGTGCACCGCGAAGAAATCTATGCGCGCATCCGCAGCGAGAAAGAAAACGGCGCGGAACCGGTTCCCGCCACGGCCAGCGTAAGCAGCTGACCCCGACCCTGCGCTTTCTTTGCCGGGCAGGGGCCCGGTCGGTATCATTTGCGCCCCTTCCGAGTGGAAGGGCGAACCCGGAGAGATGGCCGAGTGGTCGAAGGCGCGCCCCTGCTAAGGGCGTATGGGTCAAAAGCCCATCGAGGGTTCGAATCCCTCTCTCTCCGCCAATTTTTCCCCGAAACCTGGACTGGACTTGAGAGCCGGATCCATGCAATTGCGCGTGACCGGTACCGCTACTGGTATCGCCACGAGATTCACATCTACCTCAGCGAGGAAACGCGCTGAAACAGCCTGAAATCGCCGCCGATCTTTGCCGAGCTGATTGAGCGCTACTGCAGCCAGCTGCGTCCGACGCGACGATGATATTCGACCTGATCAAGCGCGGGTTCCTGCCCGATGCAGCCGACTCTGTCGTCGCTGTGGTCAGAGAGTCCCGGGCATTCGCCCGTGTCCTCGAGCGCGTCTCGTCCGCCCGCCGATCGCCAGCGAGGACCCGGCAGCAAAGGCAGCGCAGGCGCATGTCGTGGCTGCCGACCTCTGCACGTTGGCGGACACAATACCCCGAAATCGCAACAGTGATGGTACAAAGTTTTCTTAGTACAGCGTTGTAAATCAACTAATTAAACATTGAACTTGATCCCTCGGTTCCGGTGCGTTGGCGGTGGACGGGTAGCATCAACGGGTTCGGCGGGAGCCTGCGATGACCAAGCCGATTGCTCGTGATGCGGTCTACCGTCGCCGGCGCTTTGAGGCCGAAATCATCGAATTATGTGTTCGCTGGTGCATCACGTATTGGCTGAGCTACCGGGACCTCGTCGCCATGATGGCCGAGCGCGGATTGCCCGTGTCTTACACCACGATCCTGCGGTGGGTTGTTGCCCCTGATTTGGTGGCACAGAAAAGTAGCTGCCAGGACGGCGCAGACGGATGCCAAGGCTAATGGTCGGAGGCGTACCTTTGGGATGCCATGTCACACAAGGAAGTCTCGGCAACGTGGTGTGCGGGGCATTCAACTGATTTCTGGCCAGCGGCAACAGCTCACCTGGAGCGACATGGTGTCGAGCCGGTTCCACAGTGCCCTCATCAACGAACGATGGTTTTGTTAGGGACCAGGACAACCTGTGCGCTTTTATTCTGAAGGCTGCGTCGTGAGATCATGAGCGT
>JALYJS010000216.1 GCA_030799345.1 Pseudomonadota bacterium
CGACGAGACCGGTCATTGCCGCGCGATCCTGGCGCAGTGCCGCGAGCGCATCACGCCACAAACCGCCGCTCATGAACGCCCTCCGCGCCGGATGCGCGGATCGAGCCACGCATAAGCAAGATCGGCGACCAGGTTCAGCGCGATCATCAGTGCGGCGTAGACGATGACCATTCCCATCACCAGCGTGTAATCGCGATTGAGCGCGCCCTGGACGAGGTGGCGGCCCATGCCCGGCAACCCGAATATAGTCTCGACCACGAGCGAACCGGCGAGCACCGCCGCGGTCGCGGGTCCGAGATAACTCACAACCGGCAGCAACGCGGCCGGCAGCGCATGGCGCAGCAGGACCGTGCGCTCCGGCAGGCCGCGCGCCCGTGCGGCACGCACCCAGGGCGCCCGCAGGACTTCAAGGAGACTGCCACGCGTCAGGCGAGCCAGGTAGGCGATGACTGGCAGCGCGAGGGTTAAGACCGGCAGGATGAGATCCGATAACCGCCCAGGCGCCCAGCCGGCCACTGGCAGCCAGCGCAGCCAGATGCCGAATACCAGCGCCAGAAACGGGGCGACCACGAACACCGGCACCGAGATGCCAGCCACCGCAAAGCTCATCAGCAGCCGGTCCGGCCAGCGCCCGCGTGCGAGCGCCGCCCAGACACCGGCCGGAACGCCAAGCGCGATCGCGAGCAACAGCGCGGCAATGCCGATCGTCAGGCTGACCGGCAGGCCGCTGCCGATCAGTTCGCTGACCGTGAAGTCCCGGAACTTGAAGGAGGGCCCGAAGTCGCCGCGCAGCAGGCCCGCGACGTACCGTCCGTACTGGACGGCCACGGGCTGATCGAGCCCATAGGCCGCCTCCAGATTAGCGCGGATGTCGGGCGGCAAAGCCTGCTCTTCGTCGAATGGCCCACCCGGCGCCAGCCGCGTGAGCAGGAACGCCAGCGTGATGATGATTGCGAGTGTCGGTATCGCCCCAAGCAGGCGGCGCATGCCGAATGCGAGACTGCTCATCGGCGGGCAGCGCTATACATGCGGCTTGTCACTGCGAAATCACGCGAGATACGTTACTCAAGTGACTGATTGGTAATGCGATGTTAACCCACAAGGCGTGACTTCCGATAGGATGCATCGCGAAACCACGGAGGCATAAGAATGCGCAGGATTCTAGTCGCGCTGAAGCGGGCCATCGACTTCAATGTGCGGGTGCGGGTGCGCCCGGACGGCAAGGGCGTCGTCACCGACGGCGTCAAGATGAGCACCAATCCCTTCGATGAGATTGCGCTCGAAGAAGCGCTGCGGATCCGGGAACGCGGCGGCGCCGACGAAGTGGTGGCAATCAGCATCGGCCCGGACGAAGCGCAGCAGCAGCTGCGTAACGCGCTCGCGATGGGCGCGGACCGGGCGATTCTCGTCAAAACCGACCAGCCGATCGAGCCGCCGGCGATCGCGCGCGTGCTGCTCGTCTTTGTCGAGCGGGAAACCCCGATGCTCGTGATTCTGGGCAAGCAGGCCATCGATGACGACTCCAACCAGACCGGTCAGATGCTCGCCGCGTTGTGGCAGCGTCCGCAAGCGACATTTGCGTCGAAGCTCGAGCTCACTGACACCGTCGCGCGAGTCACACGCGAAGTCGATGCCGGACTCGAAACGATCGAGGTCGACCTGCCGGCGGTCGTCACGACCGACCTGCGTCTCAATGAACCGCGCTACATCAAGCTGCCCGACATCATGAAAGCGAAGAAGAAACCGCTCGACGTCACCGAACTGGCGTCACTCAACGTCGAGACGACATCACAGCTCAGCGTGGTGAGTCTCGAAGCCCCTCCGCAGCGCAAGAAGGGCGTGATGGTCAAGGATGCGGCCGAGCTGGTCGCGGCACTCCGGCAGAAGGGGCTCGTCTGATGAACCGCGTACTGATCGTCGCCGAACACCTGGACGGCAAGCTTAATGCGTCGGTCGCCAAATGCGTCAGCTGCGCGGCCTCGATCCCCGACGCCGAAATCGCGATCGTGGTGCTCGCCACCGACGGCAGTGCGGTCGCCGCCGTAGCCGCGAAGATCGCGGGCGTCGCGCGCGTGCTGCAGGTTCGAAATCCGGCCAACGAACCCGCACTCGCCGCGGTGCTGGCGCCGCAGATTGCGAGCCTCGCCGATGGATACAGTCACGTGTTCGGAGCCTCCACGACTTTCGGCAAGGACCTGATGCCGCGCGTGGCCGCCCTGCTCGGCGCGCCGCAGATCAGCGACATCATGGCGGTCGAATCCGCGACCCGTTTCAAGCGCCCGGTCTATGCCGGCAATGCCATTGCAACTGTCGATGCGCCAGCCGGCCGCCAGCTCGTGGCCACGGTGCGGGTTGCCTCCTACCAGCCCGCTCCTGCGGGCGGTCCGGCACCGGTCGAGACGCCGGTCGTCGATGCGACACTGCCGACGCATACGCGGTTCGTGTCCGTTGCCGGCGCCCGCAGCGACCGGCCCGACCTGCAGACGGCCGCCCGGGTAGTCTCGGGAGGGCGGGCGCTCGGGAGCAAGGAAAACTTTGCGCTGATCCAGGGCCTCGCCGACCGGCTGGGCGCCGCGATCGGCGCGTCGCGCGCTGCCGTCGATGCGGGCTACGCGCCCAACGAATTGCAGGTGGGCCAGACCGGGAAGATCATCGCGCCGGAACTCTACCTGGCGATCGGCATCAGCGGCGCCATCCAGCACCTGACCGGGATCAAGGATGCCCGCACCATCGTCGCGATCAACAAGGATGCGGAAGCGCCGATCTTCGAGGTCGCGGACTACGGGCTGGTCGGCGACCTGTTCACCCTGATCCCGGAAATCGAAAAACTGCTGTAGTCGCGAACAGGATCCACAACGACAGCGCGGTGATCACGAGCCAGGTTCCGGCCGTTCCGTAGAAGCGTCCGAAGGTCCTGCCAGGACTGTGCGACAGCCCCCAGGCGTGGATCAGCCGGCTCGCGACCAGCACGATGCCCGCCGCGTGGACGGCAGGAAGCGGCATGCCGGTGATCTCGGCGATGATCAGCAGGACGACCGCAAACGG
>JALYJS010000221.1 GCA_030799345.1 Pseudomonadota bacterium
AAGCCGGTTCTGCCCGGATGGCAGCCTGCCGGCGTGCGCAGAAGGTATGCCTGCCCCGGGCGGGACGCAAGGAAAATCGGTCAATCGGGCATGGATGCCTGCAGGTAGTCGACGGCGATACGCAGCATCGTGCGCATGCCCACGGAAAGCGCGGCCTCATCGACGAAGAACAGGTCCGAGTGATTGTCCGGAGCGGTAGCCGCATCCTGCCCGGGCGGCGTGACGCCCATCCAGTAGTAGAAGCTCGGGACGCGTTGCGAGATGTGTGCGAAGTCCTCGGCGACGGTCAGCAGGTTGCTCGTCTTGACGGCATCGTCACCGAGCACGGCGCGCAGGGATGCGGCCGCACGCTCGGTCAGTGCCGGATCGTTCTCCAGCACCGGATTGGGAGCAGGCATCATCTCGAGCTTGCCGCTTGCGCCGTGGGATTCGGCGACGTGGGTGACCGTACGGCCGATGCGATCGATGATGTCCTGACGCATGGCCAGACTGAACGTGCGGATCGTGCCGAGCATCTCCACGGTTTCCGCAATGATGTTATGACGCACGCCGCCATTGATGGCGCCGATGGAGACGACGGCGGGCAATTCCGTGATGTCCAGCTGGCGGCTGACGATGGTCTGCACGGCGTTGACGATTTGCGCGGCCACGACGATGGCGTCGACACCCTGCCAGGGTCGCGAACCATGGCCCTGGCGACCGGTGACGACGATGCGGAAGAAATCCGATCCGGCCATCAGCGGTCCCGGTCGAAACTCGACGGCGCCGGTATTGAGTTTCGAGCCGACATGCAGCGCGAAGGCGGCATCGGGCTTGGCGATGTCCAGCAATCCTTCCTGCAGCATGAGCGGGGCGCCACCGCGCTCGCCTTCCGGCACACCTTCCTCGGCCGGCTGAAACACCAGCAGGACCTTGCCGGGAAGTCGTTCGCGCATTCCGGCCAGTACCTGGGCGGTTCCCATCAACATGGCCGTATGGGCATCGTGCCCGCAGGCGTGCATGACACCGACCGGCCGTCCGCGGAACTCGCCGGTTGCCGTCGAGCGGAACCGCACGTCGGTGCGTTCGGTGACGGGCAACCCGTCCATGTCGGCGCGCAGCAGAATCGTCGGCCCCGGCAGCGCGCCGGTTATGAGCGCGACGACGCCCGTATGGGCCATGCCAGTCCTGACTTCGAGCCCAAGCGAGCGAAGATGGTCGGCAACTTTCGCGGCCGTGCGGAATTCGCGATTGGCGAGCTCCGGATGCCGATGGAAATCCCGGCGCCACTCGATGACCTGGGGCACCAGCGCGGCCGCGGCGGCGTCGAGGTCGGCCGGCATGATCTCGGCGCGCGCGGCGCCGACGGTGAGACCTGCGAGCACGGTCGCGAAAAGGGCGGCTTTCATCGGTTTCTCCGTGAGAAGCGCGGAGTCTAGCGCAGGCGTTTTCCGCCCATGCACCGCAATCGCAGGTTGAGGCCGGACAGCGCCCTGCGCTATCATGCCGCCCGGTCGGGGGCCTGGCAGAGGCCACCGCGGCCCGGGCAGCGAGGCCCGGTCGTGGTCCCCCGGAACCGCAAGGTCGATCAGGAGGCCCCCTCGCGGGGCCTTTTTGTTGCGATCGGTTGCCGGAAATGGGCCTCGCGCCCATTTTTTGTTTCCGGGATGGACGGAGGCGGGTTGAAGGACAAGCTGTTCCGCCTGCTCGAGCCGGTAGTGTCCGGCCTGGGTTATGAACTGCTCGACATCGAGTTCAGTTCCGCAGGCCAGAGTTCGCTGGTGCGCGTGTACATCGACCGGACCGACGACGACGGTGTCGGGCTCGACGACTGCGAACGGGCCAGCCGCGCGATCGGTGAAGTGCTCGATGTTGAGGATCCGATCGGGCACGAATACCGGCTCGAGGTGTCGTCGCCCGGATTCGACCGGCCCTTGCGAACCGCGGCGCATTTCGCGCGATTTGCCGGAAGCGAAGCGCGGATCGAACTTGCGGCACCGCTGGAAGGCCGGCGCCGCTTCAGGGGTCGGCTGGGGATCGTCGATGCGGGCATCGTGACGATCGAGGTGGACCGGAAAGAGTGGAAGTTGCCGCTCGCCGGAATCAGTAAGGCGCGATTGGTAGGTTGATCATGAACAAGCAGATTCTGGAAGTCGTCGAGGCAGTCTCCAACGAGAAGGGCGTCGCGCGCGAGATCATTTTCGAGGCGCTCGAGGCGGCTCTCGCGTCCGCCACGCGCCGCAAGCACGGCGACGACATTGACGTCAGGGTCGAGATCGACCGCAAGACAGGCGAATACAAGACGTTCCGACGCTGGAAGGTATTCGCCGACGATTCCAATGAACTCGAGTTTCCGGAGCGCGAACTCCGGCTCGACGACGCCAAGGACGTCAATCCGGCCGCCGAACCCGCTGGATTCGTCGAAGTGCCCATGGAATCCGTGGCATTCGGCCGGATCGCCGCACAGACCGCCAAACAGGTGATCGTCCAGAAGGTGCGCGAAGCCGAACGCGCCCAGGTCGTCGACGAATACAAGGATCGCGTGGCCACGCTGGTCTCCGGGATCGTGAAGCGGGTCGACCGCCACGGCGTGTACGTGGACCTCGGTGGCAATGCCGAAGGATTCGTGCCGCGCGAACACATGATCCCCCGTGAACTGGTG
>JALYJS010000234.1 GCA_030799345.1 Pseudomonadota bacterium
AGCCCATAGTTGCCGAGCACGGGGCCGTAATCGGGATCGACGAAGAGTCCGGCCGCGGCCGAGATCAGGAAATAGCCGTGCGCAACGCGTCCGCCAAACAGCGGATTGCGCGCCGCCTGCTGCTCATCCATGTGCGCATAGAAACGATCACCCGACAGTTCCGCAAAGCGCTCGATGTCCTCGATGGTGACTGCACGGTCCGCGGACCGGAAGGTGTCGCCGATCGCGAGCGCGTGAAAAGTCTTCCGGAACGGGTGAACGCCCGGGTCACGCTCGGTGCCGCCACGCACCCAGCGTCCCCCGACGGCGGCGATCGTGTCGGGTGAACCCTGCACGGCCGTGCGCTGCATGTAATGCAGCACGCCGCGGATGCCGCCGAGTTCCTCGCCCCCACCGGCGCGGCCGGGTCCGCCATGCACCAGCGGTGCGAGCGGCGAGCCATGCCCGGTCGATTCCTTGGCGCAATGGCGATTCACGACCAGCACGCGGCCATGATAAGGAGCGAGCCCGAGCACGAGCTCGGCTGCTACGCGGTCGTCGGCCGTGAATACCGACCCCGCGAGGCTGCCCCCGCCGCGGCGCGCCAGCGCAATGGCATCCGCCGTATCCGCGTAACCCAAGACTGTCGACACGGGGCCGAATGCCTCGACGGAATGCACGGCGCGTGCGGATGCGGCATCGCGGCACAGGAGCAGTATCGGCGGCAGGAACGCGCCGCGCGAGCGATCGCCGCCCGTCACTTCAAAGCGCTCCGGGTCGCCGCTCACGAGCTCCGCCTCCGCCCGCAGGTCCGCAACCCGCGCGACGACCTCGTCGCGCTGCGCGAGGCTCGCCAGCGGTCCCATGCGCACGCCTTCGGCGCGCGGGTCGCCGACGACTGCCCGGGCAAGCTCCGCCTGCAGCGCGTCGACGACTTCCGCCATGCGTCCACGCGGCACGATCGCCTTGCGGATGGCGGTGCATTTCTGTCCCGCTTTCACGGTCATCTCGCGTGCGACCTCGCGCACGAACAGGTCGAACTCCGGCGTTCCCGGCGCCGCGTCCGGACCGAGGATCGAGGAATTCAGCGAATCGGTCTCGGCGACGAAGCGCACGGAGTGGCGGATCACCGCCGGGTGCGTGCGCAGAGCCGCGGCGGTCGACGCCGAACCGGTGAAGGAGACGACATCCTGGCAACCCAGGTGATCCAGCAGGTCGCCGACGCCGCCGCAGATCAGTTGCAGCGCGCCGGCCGGCAGCAATCCGGTCTCGATGATGCGATGGACGACCCGTTCGGTCAGGTAGCTCGTCGCGGTCGCCGGTTTGACGATGACGGGTACGCCGGCCAGCAGCGCGGGTGCGAGCTTCTCGAGCATCCCCCAGACCGGAAAGTTGAAGGCATTGATGTGCACCGCCGCGCCTTCGAGCGGAACGCAGATGTGCTGGCCGACAAAACTGCCGCCTTTCGACAGCGATTCGACGCCGCCCTCGAGGTAAACGCGGCTGTTTGGCAATTCGCGCGCGCCTTTGCTGGCGAATACCAGCATCGTGCCGATGCCGCCGTCGATGTCGATCCAGGAATCCGTTTTCGTCGCGCCGGTCCGGTACGAAAGCTGGTAGAACTCGTCCTTGAATTCGAACAACCGCTTGCCGAGCGCGCGCAGCATTGCGGCGCGTTCGTGGAATGTCATGGCGCGCAGCGCATCCCCACCGGCCGTGCGCGCGTGCCGGAGCGCGCCGGCGTAGTCGAGACCGCCACTTGCCGATTCGGCGACGGCGTCTCCGGTGCTCGCGTCGAGCAGCAGCGTCGCGCGTCCGGTTCCGGCCTGCCAGCGATCCGCAAGGTAACTCTTCAGCAACATGCACTCTCTCCGGTTGCCTGCCAGGCCGCAAAGGACGAGTGCGCGCCTGCCAGCGATGCGATCAGCGGCGCCGGTTGCCAGTAGCGCTCGCCCGCGCGCTTGGCGATGTTCTGGATCGCTGCGAGCACGGCTGGCAGGCCGATGGTGTCGGCATGAAACATCGGACCGCCGCGATGCCGCGGGAATCCATCGCCGTTGCACCAGATGACGTCGATGTCCGCGGGGCTCCGGGCGACGCCCTCCTCGAGGATCCGCGCGCCTTCGTTGACCAGGGCAAGAATGCAGCGCTCGACGATTTCCTCATCCGGCACGGGTCGTTGCTTCACGCCGAGCCGGCCGGCCTCGGCGCGGATCAGCGCAAGCACCTCGGGGTCGGAGACGCGCTGTCCGCCTGGACCGTCGTAGCGATAGAAGCCGCGTCCGGACTTCTGGCCAAAACGGCCGAGTTCCGCAAGCGCGTCCGACACGCGATAGAAAC
>JALYJS010000239.1 GCA_030799345.1 Pseudomonadota bacterium
GCACCGCTCTGCGCCGCGGCGTCCACCTGCTCCGGATCCGGATCGATGAACAATGCCACACGAATGCCCGAGTCGCCGAGCCGGCGGCACGCCTCGGACACCGATTCCAAACCCGCAATGACGTCGAGGCCGCCTTCGGTGGTCAACTCGGTGCGCTTCTCGGGCACGAGGCATACGTCCTGCGGCATCACGGAGAGCGCGATGTCCAGCATGGCCGGCGTCGCCGCTATCTCCAGGTTCATATGGGTCAGCAGTGCTGCGCGGATCGCGGGCACGTCGCGATCCTGGATGTGGCGGCGATCCTCGCGCAGGTGCAGCGTGATGCTGTCCGCGCCCCATTGCTCCGCGACCAGGGCCGCGAGCAGCGGATCGGGCGAGCGGCCGCCCCGGGCCTGCCGCAGCGTCGCCACGTGGTCGATATTGACGCCGAGCATCAGGGTCGACGCACTCATCCATCCTGCTCCTGGCGCCTGAGCGCCATCATGACCTCGCGGCTAGCGAGACTGCGGCCTTCCAGGCAGTGGGCGATCGCCGCGCCGAATATCCGGCGAGCCGCCGTCAGCGACGGGGCACCGGCGAGTTCGCCGCGCGACACGGCGATCACGTCGTGCCCGCGCAACGCATTGCCGGCCGTGGCGCCTTCCCGCACGGCGAATACGCCCCGGCCCGGCTCGAAATGATAATACCGCTCCGGCAGGACGGCCTCGCCGCTCCCGGCGTCGTGCGCCAGTTCCAGTCCGTAACCGAGCTCCTCGAGCAGCACGCGCTCGAAATCGCGCAATGCACGATGGCCGGGGATTCCACGCAGGCTGCCAAGCGTGGCCGCATAGGCGTCGTACAGGCGTTCGTGCCGGTCTTCCTTCGGCAGCAGGCGCAGCAGCAGCTCGTTGACATAGAACGCCGACAGCAACTGTGCCGGAGGCAAGGCCGCGACTGCAGCGGCGATCTCGGCGCCGGTCAGCGTGCCGCCGTCGCCCCGGCCCGTCCAGGACACGAGCAGCGGCTGAAATGGCATCAGCACGCTGCGCCACGGCGATTTCGGCCGGCGTGCACCATGCGCGAACAGCGTGATGCGGCCGTGCGCACGTGTCAGCAGCTCCAGGATGCGGCTGGTATCGCTCCAAGGCCGGTGGTGCAGCAGCCAGGCGGGTTCGAGTTGCGTGCGCCGCGCCGGGCTCATGACGGATCGTGGCCCAGGCGGTTCAGCATGCGGTCGTCGTCAGTCCAGCCTTCCCGGACACGCACCCAGGTCTGCAGATGCACCCGGCGTCCCAGCAGTTCGTTGAGTGCCATGCGCGCGGCAGTTCCGATAGCCTTCAGGCGCGCGCCGCCGGCACCGATCACGATCTTGCGCTGACCCACGCGCTCGACCCAGACCACCGCGTCAATCTCCGTGCGTCCATCCGGCAGATCCTCAAAGCGCTCGATCTCGACGGCGAGCCCGTATGGGAGCTCGTCGGACAGTCCCAGCATCAACTGGCCGCGCAGCACCTCGGCGGCGAGGAAACGCTCGCTGCGGTCCGTCACTTGCCCCTCCGGATACAGCGCGGACGCCTCGGGTAACAACGGCACCAGAACTTCTAGCAGCCGGTCCAGATTGTCGCCGCGCGACGCGGAGACCGGCACGATGGCGGCGAAGTCGTGCTCGCCGGCAACTCGTGAGAGGAGCGGCAGCAACCGCTCACGCGGATGCACACGATCCACCTTGTTGATGGCGAGGACTATGGGCAGTCCACTGGTCCGCAATCCCGCGAGAACTGCCGCGTCCTCGGGCGTGTACTGGGGTGCCGCCGTCATGAACAGGACGACGTCGGCCCCGGCAACGCCGGCCGCCGCTTCGCGGTTCATGGCATGACTCAACCGGCTGCCGGCCGGCTTTCCGGCGCCGGGCGTGTCGAGCAGGACGAGCTGGAATGCTGGCCTGGTCAGGATGCCGCGGATGCGGTGGCGTGTCGTTTGCGCCTTGTGCGTGACGATGCTGACCTGCTGCCCGACCAGCGCGTTGAGCAGCGTCGACTTGCCGACATTCGGGCGGCCGGCAAGCACGACGGCGCCGGACCGGTGGGCTGCATCGGCCGTCATCGCACGGTCCGCAGGGCGGGGTTCTCGAGCACGCGCAATGCCGCCTCCTGTTCTGCACGACGCCGGCTGCTGCCGTCCGCGACCGCGGAGAGCAGCAACTCGCCCACGTCGCAGCGCACGCGGAAGCGCTGATCATGCGCCTCGCCGCTGACCTCCAGGACCGTGTAGGTCGGCAGGGAAAAACCGCGGCCTTGCAACAGCTCCTGCAGGCGGGTCTTGGAATCCTTCAGTTCGGAGGCGGACGGCAGTGCGCGCAGCGGCTCGCGAAACAGCCGTTCGACGACTGCGCGCGCTACATCGAGCCCCTGATCGATAAAGATGGCGCCGATCAGCCCCTCCAGCGCATCCGCGAGGATCGTGGCGCGCCGCTGCCCGCCGGACTTCATCTCCCCGTCGCCGAGCAGGAGCTGCTCGCCGACGCCGGCGTCGGCAGCGACCTGGGCGAGCGCTTCGCCGCTCACGAGGCTTGCGCGGTAGCGGGACAGTTCACCCTCACTCGCTTCCGGAAAATTCCGGTACAGCATTTCCGCGACGACGAACGACAGGACGGCGTCGCCCAGATACTCCAGCCGCTCATTGTTGTCGGCGCCGAAGCTCCGGTGCGTCAGTGCGCGCCGGAGCATGCCGCCGTCGGTCAGCGTGCAGCCCAGGCGCTCCTTCAGCCAGCGACCCGCGGGATCCACGCCTCGACCGTGCGCCGTCAGCGCGCGGTGACCTCGACCGACTTGTCGAACTGCACGAGGAAAGAGACGTTTCCGGCCAACGGTACGGTGTCTTCGTACGCCGCCCGCATCAGGAATATCCCGCCATCGCGCTTGATCTCGACATCGTTCTCGGTGATCGCCGTGACGCTCTCGATGTTGAAGTGCCGCTCCACGCCCTTGCGCAGCATGAATTCCGTCGTGCCCGGATTGTTCTCATGCTCATCGCGGACTTTCTCGAGTGTCGCCGCCACCTTCATGTACTCGAGGTACTTCGGTACGAGCCGGATGCCCGAGTAGATCCAGGCTCCCACCACGACGACCAGAACGAGGATGCCGAGGAACGTCATTCCACCCTGTCTATTCTGCATACGGAGTCTCCCTATCGAATCCCGGTGCCCATGCGGTCCCAGAGCAGGAACGAGCCCTCCCCCGGATTGAATGCCAGCCAGATCGCTTCCGCCTTGCCGATGAGGTTGTCTTCGGGAACGAAGCCGACTTCCGGAAACCGGCTGTCGCGGCTGTTGTTGCGGTTGTCGCCCATCATGAAAAAATGCCCATCCGGCACCTTCCATTCGCCCTCCATGCTGGGACGCGCCGGATCCAGCATGATGCCGTGCGTCGCCTCGCCGAGGGTTTCCTCGCCTACGCGCGTGAACGGATACTGCTCGTTCTTGGGGCCGGAATACAACTCGCCCCGGTAGATTTGAGACGGCGTTCCGTTGACCGAAACCTGGGATCCGGTCACGCGGATCGTGTCACCCGGCAGTCCCACCAGCCGCTTGATGAACACCAGCGACGGATCGGATGGCTTGCGGAATACCACGACGTCGCCGCGCTCCGGTCGCTCGATCTCGACGATCCGCGTGTTCGCTACCGGCAGGCGCAGGCCGTAGCGCCATTTGTTGACAAAGATGAAGTCGCCCTGGACCAGCGTCGGCATCATTGAATCCGATGGGATCCGGAACGGCTCGTACAGGAACGACCGCAGCACCAGCACGATGACGATGACCGGAAAGAAGGAGCGTGCGTAATCGACGAGCACCGGTTCCCGCGTGAGCCCGCGCTGCGCGCGACCGGGCGCGAACAGCAACCGGTCCAGGCCCCAGATCGCGCCACTGACCACCGCCAGCGCCACCAGGAAGAATGAAAAATCGAATACCATCATCCGGCTCCCCGCTTCACTTCTTGCTGACCTGCAGGACCGCGAGGAAAGCCTCCTGCGGAATCTCGACCGTCCCGAACTGCTTCATGCGTTTCTTTCCTTCCTTCTGCTTGTCGAGCAGCTTGCGCTTGCGCGAAACATCGCCGCCGTAGCATTTGGCCAGCACGTTCTTGCGCAACGCCTTGACCGTTGCGCGCGCCACCACCTGCCCGCCGATCGCTGCCTGGATCGCGACTTCGAACATCTGCCTCGGAATCAGTTCCTGCATCTTGTCCACCAGCTCCCGGCCGCGGTGATAGGCGCTGTCGCGGTGCACGATCATCGACAACGCATCCACACGGTCGCCGTTGATCAGCACGTCGAGACGCGACAGCGGCGCGGTCTGGAAGTGGCTGAACTCGTAGTCAAATGACGCATAGCCGCGGCTCACCGACTTCAGCCGGTCGAAGAAGTCGAGCACGACCTCCGCGAGCGGCAGCTGATACTGCAGCGACATCTGCGTGCCGAGCTGCTGCATCTTCTTCTGCACGCCGCGTTTTTCCTGACACAGCCCCAGCACGCCGCCGACGTGCTCCGGCGGCACCAGGATGTTCGCCGTGATGATCGGCTCGCGCAGCTCGCGGTAGCTCGGTGGCAGCTTCGACGGGTTGTCGACCAGGCTCAGTACCCCGTCGTTGCCGAGTACTTCGTAGACCACCGTCGGCGCGCTGGTGACGAGCGACAAGTTGTATTCGCGCTCCAGGCGCTCCTGGACGATGTCCATGTGCAGCAGCCCGAGAAAGCCGCAGCGAAAGCCGAAGCCGAGTGCGGTGGACACTTCCGGTTCGTAGTGCAGTGCGGAGTCGTTGAGCTTCAGCTTCTGCAGCGCGTCGCGGAAGTTTTCGTATTGGTCCGACTGGACCGGGAAGAGACCGGCGAACACGCGCGGCTGAACCATCTTGAATCCGGGCAGCGGCTTGTCGCTCGTGACCAGCGCGCCGACCGTGATTTACGAAGTCCTCGCCAACGACGGGGAACTCGGGCTGGTCGACAATCCCTCGAAGCTACCACCGAGTTACCGCGAACTGCGCGAGCCGATCATCACCGCGAATATCCTGGTGCCGCCGGTACACGTCGGCGGCGTGCTCGGCCTGTGCCAGGAAAAGCGCGGCGTGCAGAAGAAGATGCTGCAGCTCGGCACGCAGATGTCGCTGCAATACCAGCTGCCGCTCGCCGAGGTCGTGCTCGACTTCTTCGACCGCCTGAAATCCGTGAGCCGCGGCTATGCCTCGTTCGACTACGAGTTCAGCCACTTCCAGGCCGCGCCGCTTTCGAGGCTCGACATGATGATCAACGGCGACCGGGTCGATGCGCTGTCGATCATCATCCATCGCGACAGCGCCTATCAGCGCGGGCGCGATCTGGTCGACAAGATGCAGGAGCTGATTCCGCGGCAGATGTTCGAGATCGCCGTGCAGGCAGCGATCGGCAGCCACGTCATCGCGCGTGCGACCGTCAAGGCGTTGCGCAAGAATGTCACGGCCAAGTGCTACGG
>JALYJS010000249.1 GCA_030799345.1 Pseudomonadota bacterium
AATGGCTCGCATGCGCTTCCCCCGGCAAATGTCGGTGCCGGGCCGCACTGTCGCACTTTTTTGTTTGAGTTGGAAAGTACGGAAGTACGACCCGGCACCGAGGGGGTTCAGCGTTGGCGGATCCTCACGACCGGGGCGGTCTTCAGTTCCGCGGGATCGAGGGCCAGGTCGGAACACTCCGCATTGTCGAAGCGTCGGCCAACATCGGCCCAGTTGATCATTTCCCAGAACTGGACGATCCAGCGTTCTTTCTGGTTGCGATACTGCAGGTAGTACGCGTGTTCCCACATATCCATGACCAGGAGCGGCATGGTCGCCGTCGCGGCGTTGTCCTGGTGATCGTGGATCTGGTGGATCAGCAGCGTACCGCGCGTCACTTCCCAGGACAGCGCGACCCATCCCGAGCCCTGTAACCCGGCGCCCGCGGCGCAAAACTGGCGTCGAAACGCATCAGTTCCGCCGAATGCCGCACGGATGCGGGATTCCAGTCGGCCAGCTGGCGGGGCGCCGTCGTTGGGCTCGAGATTGCGCCAGAAAATAGAATGCAGGATGTGGCCGGATACGTGAAATGCGAGGTCTTTTTCGAGCTGGTTCAGCTTCGCGAAATCGCCCTTGGAACGGGCTTCGGCGAGGCTCTCGAGGGTCTTGTTGGCGCCCTCGACATAGGCCTTGTGGTGGCTGGCGTAGTGCAGCTCAAGAAGCTCGGCGGAGTACGCCGGTTCGAGCGCGTCGTACGCGTACCCCAAGGCGGGTAATTCATACTGGACGTTTGCAGGCATGTCGCCCTCCGGACCTTGCGTAGGGCGCCGTCGCCGGCGCCCTACGGGCCTCTGTTACCGGTTACCGAGAAGGCGTGCGGGTGTTGTCACGCGGATCGCGCGACTGGTTGCCGCCCATGTTCCGGCTGGTGCCGCTACGGCTGCCGCTGTCGTCGTACTGCATGTTCGAATTATCGTCGGGCAGCGAGTCTTCGAAGCGCTTGATCTGGCGATCGGCCTCGTCCTGCGAAATTCCGTAAATTTCCTGGATGCGGCCCGACAGCGTTTCGCGCCGGCCCTCGATGACGTCGAGGTCATCGTCCGTCAGTCTTCCCCACTGCTCCCGGACTTTTCCGGAAAACTTCTTCCAATTCCCTTCGACACGATCCCAGTTCATAACTCTGCTCCTTGAGTCAGAAGGTGCCGCGGCCATTCCGCGACACTGAAGGCAGCATGATTTATGAGCGTGGGACGCTCTGTAGGACTACTGCTGTTCCCCGCGTAAGTCATCAAGCGCGGTCCGAGTCGTGTTCCACTCGGTCGCGATTGCAGCGAGACAGGATTCACGTTGTGTGGAGAGTTCCGAGTCGCACGCGGCTTCCGCTTTCCTGCGGTTTGCGGCGGCGATCGCGATCGCGACTTCGTAGCTCGTCATGTTGCCCGGGTCAGTATTCGACGTGGGCGTCGCCGATGTCGGGACGACGGACGACGGCAGATCGTCGACGGGCACGGTGGGCGGCTCATCGTCCACCGGTGCGGGCGGTTCGGGGCTGCAGCCGGAAGCGGTGGCCACCAGCGCCGCGGTGGTCACGGCTCCTGCGAACCGGCGGATGGCGTTGAACGATTCCACGATTCGATCCTGTTGCCTTCTTTCTCTTAGGTACCCGTCTGCAGCACTCGTTCGATCGGGAGCGTGAACTCGATCGCGGTGCCGACGCCTGCTCCCAGTGACCGGACCCGAAGCACGCCGCCGAGAGCCTCGATGCGATGCCGCATCCCGCGCAGGCCGTGCGACTGCGGGATTTCGATCCGGTCCCCGTCGATCCCCAGGCCATCGTCGACGATGGTCACCGCAAGATCCCGCTGGTCCGCGTGGACCGTCAGGTGAACCGTCCGGGCGTTCGCGTGCTTGACGACATTGACCAGGCTTTCCTGGATCACGCGGAACACCGCGATCCTGGCGTCCGGCGACATCTCCGGCAGGTCGTCCGGGTAGTCCTCGACGCAGGCTACGCCGGCGCGCCGCAGGGACTCTTCCACCAGCCAGCGCAACGCCGCTACCAGTCCCACGTTGTCCAGCAAGGTCGGGCGAAGGTTCTCGATCACCCGCCGCTTGAGACTGAGTCCATCGTCCAGACAACGCAGAACGCGCTCCCACCGTAGCTTGCTGCCCTCGCTGCCGTCATCCAGCGTGCGTCGCAACCATGAGACATCTATTTTGGTCGCCACCAGCAGGCTTCCGAGCTCGTCATGCAGTTCCCGTGCGAGGGCCGCTTTCTCGCGCTCGGTGACCCGCTGCTGGTTGCTGGAGAGGTCGAACAGCATGGCCGTCCGCTGCTGGACCAGGCGGTCGAGCTCCTGGTTCTGCTCCCGCAGTGCGCGGCTGCGGTCTTCGCGTCGCTGGATCTCCCGGGCCAGCAGCAGGCCGACGGTGACGATCAGGCCGGCACTCAGCAGGCAGGTGATCGCAAGCAGCACGCGGGAAATCATCAGGTCGTCGTTCCAGCTCTCGATCGCCTGATTGCGGCGTACGGTTTCCGCGCTCTGCAGGGTCTCGACCAGGGCATTGAGGTCGTTCATGGCCTTCTGGCCAATGTCGGTCTCGATGAGGGCGAGGGCGGAAGCCCGGTCCCGCTCGCCATACAGGCGCAGCGAACCCCTCATTTCGCCGACCTTGACGCCGGTCAGGCTGCGCAGCTCCTGGAGGTGGGCGAGTTCCCCGTCGAGTCGCGAGCGCGCGAAGCTCGCGGTTATTTCGTCGAGCAGCGGACTGAGCCGGCTGACCGAGGGATCGAAATTACGGAGATAACGCGGGTCCTCGGTGAGCAGGAAGCCACGCTGCGAACTTTCCGCCTGCACCAGCGCGCGCCGATAGCGCGACAGGTTGAGCTGGCGCAACTGCGATTCGACCACGACGCTGGTCGAATTCCGCATGCGAAAATTGCCCGACTCGGCCACGAGAAACGTGGCGACGAGGAGCACCACGCCGAGCAGCAAGGGTGCGTAGACAAGGCGTGTGCCGATAATCGAACGCATGTTTCCGCGAATCATGGGTTGGAGCCGGTCAGTCTGCCATAAAAAAATTCGTGTAGGACAAGTCCGACAGACAGCCTCGGCCAATGCTTACTGAGGGCAATACTGCCCGCGACATACTGGCCGGATTACGAGGGGGGGACCCATGCAAAAGCAAAACAGCGTAGCGGCCCGAAATGCGTTTAAATGGCGGTCTGATGAACATGTCGCCATGGCAAAGGTTTTAATCGCCGACGACCACCATGTGGTCCGTGCGGGATTGCGACAACTACTCAGTGAAGACCGCTCGATCAGCGAGATCGGCGAGGCGGCGACGGGTCAGCAGACGCTCGACCGGTTGCGCGAGAACCACTGGGAACTCCTGATACTCGACATCGGCATGCCCGACCGGAGCGGTCTCGACATCCTGCGTCACGTGCGTTCGGGCTTCCCGGAGACCCGCATCCTGGTGCTCTCGGGGTACCCGGAACGCCAGTACGCCATCAACGTGCTGCGCATGGGCGCCCACGGGTATCTTGGCAAAGACGGTGCCCCCGAAGAGCTCACGAACGCAGTACACGCGATCCTCGCCGGCCGGCGCTACGTCAGCCCGACGATGTCGGAGCTCCTGATCTCGGAGATCGATGGCGGCGGCGACGGCAAGCCGATCCACTTGCAGCTGTCCGAGCGCGAATTCCAGATCTTCTGCAAGCTCGCGGCCGGCAACGCGGTCTCCGAGATCGCGCGGGAACTGTGCCTGAGCGTCAAGACGGTGAGCACCTATCGCAGCCGCGTGCTTGAGAAGATGAATTTCAAGACCAACGCGGACATCACGTCCTATGCGCTGCGCAATGGCCTGATCCAGTAGCTGAAGGAGCGTGTCTTGTTCCGAGTCTTGCTGGTAGAGGACTCTCCGATGCTGGTTGACCGTCTCCGCGAATCGCTTTCCGCGCTGGAAGGCGTCGAAGTCGTGGGCGCGGTGGACGAAGAATCCGCAGCCGTCAAGGCGATCAGCGGCAACAACATCGACGCGGTCGTGCTCGACCTGCAGCTGCGCAAGGGCACGGGTTTTGGCGTCTTGCAGCGGCTTGGCCAGGAACGCCCCGAGATCATCGTTTTCACGAACTATGTGCTACCGGAATACGAGCGCCGTGCCAGGGCCCTCGGCATCCGGCACTTCCTGAACAAGTCCGCCGACTACGAGCGGCTTCCGGAACTGGTGCAGGAGCTCGGGCAGAAAAAAGTAGCCTGAGCGGCGCCCATAAAAATGGGCCCGCGCCTTCCGACGCGGGCCCACGGCTGCGGGGCACGTGCAGCCGTTGTATCAGGACGTCTTGACGCTTATGTCGTTCTTGACATCCTTGACACCCGTTACCGACCTGGCGATATCCGTCGCCGCGGCCTTGGCACTCGCATCGTCGACAAACCCGCTCAGGTGCACGACACCCAGCTTGGTTTCCACGGAGATCTGATGAGCCTTGGTCTTGCTGCTCTCGACCAGCGCAGCCTTGACCTTCGTGGTCAGCAGTGAATCGTCGATCACTTCGCCGGCCGAAGAACCGGTAGCACCGGCGGCGTTCACGGTGAGGTTATTGCGGACCTCCATGACGCCGTCGACATCGCGCGCGACTTTCGTCGCCTGCGATTTCTCGGCAGCCGTATCGACAAAGCCGTTCAGCTGCACGATGCCACGATGCACCTCGACATTGATATCCCGCGCCTTAGTCACGGGATCCCCGATCAACGCGGCCTTCACACTGCCGAGTACGACGGTGTCGTCCACCATTTCACCGGGCGCCCGCTGGGTCCGGGTGGACGAGCAGGCGGCCATTGCTGCCAGCATCGTGACACCCGCGATCACGGCCACCAGGTTCTTCTTGACGTTCATGCTTGCAATCTCCTTGTTTTGCGGTATTTACCGGTCTTTACGTGCCGGGCTGATCCGCCTGCTGCTTGGCTGCGTCAAGTGCCAAGTCGGCCTGGTCCTTGCAAAGCTGCTGTTCGTCGCCCTCGAGGGCTTCGCAGCGCTCGGTCGCGATCTTGTGGTCGGCTTCCGCCTTCGCATAGCCGACGTCTTCATACGCATCAGCCTGGACCTGCGAAACGTCCTCGCGTGCTTCCTGCTGGGCGTCCGCTACGTCTTCACGTACTTCGGCCGGGCTCTCGGCCTGGTTGCATGCGGCAAGCAGCAGCGCTGCCGTCGCGGCGATCAGGGTGGTCTTCATTTCATTCATCATGGTCTTGTCTCCTCAGTATTTCGTGGCAATCAGAAGCGAAAGGCGCCCGTGAGCCAGAGAGCATTCGCGTCGTCAATATCTTGAACGTCGAACATCTCGTACTCCAGTCGCACATTGAAAGTCTCAAATAGCGTCAGGCCGAGACCCGCGCTCCAGGTAAATTCCTCGCCGCTCTCATCGACGACTACGCCACCGAGCGGCGATGTGACACGCGCTTCGGTGTCATAGATCAGGTAGCCGGCCTTGGCGAAGAGTTCGAAAGCCGCGAAGGGCAGGGTGCCGACGATGTACGGCGCGAACCCGTCGGTCTCGACTTCGACGAATACATCGGGCTGCACTTCGTCATCGGGGCTGCCCAGATTCAGGTACGCGAGCTCGAACGCCACGTGCCGGTTCGCGCGCCAGCCGGCGAACGCCTTCCAGGCCGTGTCGTCGCTCCGGTAGCGATCGACGGTGTCGTCGAGATCATCGACGTCGTCGATATCGACGTTGAACTCGCCGATGCCGCCGCCGAGATAGAAGCCGGATTCGTTTTCCAGTGCGGACGCGCCGGCTGCGAACGTCATGGCGGCGATGCCAGCGGCGATCGCGGTAATTCCCTTTTTGTTGTTTTTCACTTCAGTTGTCTCCCAGACTAAATTGCAACCGGCGCCGCAGCAGTGCATCGCGGCGTCAGTTGCTTGATCGGTCGGTGTCCCTGGAACATTTCGGACGCTGCCTCGTTGATGATCAGGCCCGCCTGCGAACCAGGCTGGCGATGAACGTCAGCGCCGCGACTGCCAGGAACACGAAGAAAAGAATCTTTGCGATGGCTGCGGCGCCGGCGGCAATGCCGGTGAAGCCGAACACAGCTGCGATCAGCGCGACGATGAAGAAAGCCAGTGCGTAGTACAGCATCG
>JALYJS010000263.1 GCA_030799345.1 Pseudomonadota bacterium
CGCCGATGCCGAGCATCACCTGCTGGCGCCAGGGTGTCGCGCCGACGAGCTGGCCGGCCTTCAGATCCTGAAGATTGTCGCCGGCTACCGCCGCGGAATTGCAGATCACCGCGCCGATCATGATCGCGGCGACCGGGCCCACGGTCGAGCCGCTGCCCATGATTGCGAGCAGGATGAGCGAGGCAAACAGGATGGTCGAGATCGTGATGCCGGACACCGGGTTGTTCGACGAGCCGACGAGGCCCGCCATGTAGCCGCTGACTGACGAGAACACGAACCCGGCGACGACCATGATCACGGCCATCGTGAAGGCGATGCCGAACGAATCGACGACCGCGTAATAGAGCGCGAACAGCGGCAGTACGAACAGCACGATGCCGATCATGATCGCGGTCATCGGCAGGTCGCGTTCGGTGTGCGGCACGTCGGCCGCATTGGCGGCCTTGACCGCCATGCCGGTCTTGATGCCGGACAGCAGCGAGTTTCGGAGCGACCACAACGACCACAGGCCGCCGATCAGCATCGCGCCGACGCCGATGTAGCGGATCTGACGGCTCCAGATCAGGCCGGCCGTATCCTCGGCGGAAAGCCCGACGAGCTCTGCGGCGAGCAGCGGATTCTGGTCGATCATGAAGGTGTTGTAGAACGGGATGAACACCCACCAGGACAGTGCGCCGCCCGACAGCATCAGCGCGCCAATATTGAAGCCGACGATGAAACCGACGCCCAGCAGCGCGGGTGACAGGTTGATGCCGAAAAAGCCGATGGTGCGCTCGCCAAAAAAACGCGCGACCGTGAAGGATTCCGGCGACAACTTGAGCCCGGACAGCGCGAGCTTGAACAGCGCGCCGACGGCGGCCGCGAGCGACAGGGCTTTCAGTCCGCGGCCGGGGTCCTGGCCGACCTTCAGCACTTCCGCGGTGGCGACGCCTTCCGGGAACTGCAGTTTCTGGTCGATGATCAGCGTGCGGCGCAGCGGCACCGAGAACAGCACGCCGAGCAAGCCGCCGAGACCGGCGATCGCAAACACCCACCAGTAATCGAACGTGGACCAGTGGCCCATCAGCACCAGCGCCGGGATCGTGAAGATCGTTCCGGCCGCGATCGCCGAGCCGGCCGAGGCGCCGGTTGCGACGATGTTGTTCTCGAGGATGCTCGACCGCCCGAGCAGGCGCAGTACGCCCATTGAAATGACGGCCGCCGGTATGGCGGTCGCGACGGTAAGTCCGGCGAACAGCCCGAGGTAAGCGTTCGCCGAGGCAAGCAGCACCGTCAGGATCAGCGACAGGATGATCGCGCGTGCGGTCAGCTGCCTGCCGGCATCGGCTGCGTTCATGTTTCCTTCCTTCTTCTTGTTACCAGCCGCACGCGCGGCCGCTGTTCTGCTCTTCGAGCCAGCCCATCAGCGGCTGGAAGTATTCGATGATAGCGGTCGCATCCATCTGGCGGGTGCCTGTCAGCTTCTCCATTGCGTCCTGCCAGGGGCGGCTCCGGCCGAGCGCGAGCATCTCCTGGAATCCGTGGCCGGCGTCGCTGCTGCCGAAGATCGAGCATTCGTGCAGCGGGCCCTCGAAGCCCGCCGCGTCGCACAGCGCCCGGTGGAACTGGAATTGCAGCACGAACGAAAGGAAGTAACGGGTGTACGGCGTGTTGCCGGGAATGTGGTACTTGGCGCCCGGATCGAAATCCGCTTCAGTGCGCTCGACCGGGGCATCGACCCCCTGGTACTTGCGTCGCAGATCCCACCAGGCCTCGTTGTACCGCTCCGGCGGTATCGCGCCGGAGAACACGCCCCAGCGCCATTGGTCCACGAGCTTGCCGAAGGGCAGGAAGGCGATCTTCTCGCTCGCCACTTTCATCTGCCGGTTGATTACCGCCTCGCGGCTGGATTTCACGCTCTTCGGCAGAAGGCCGACGCTTGCGAGGTAACCCTCGGTCATCGACAGGTTGACCGCGTCGCCGACCGCCTCGTGGAAACCGTCGTGCGCGCCGTCCTGGAACAGGTACGGCTGGC
>JALYJS010000146.1 GCA_030799345.1 Pseudomonadota bacterium
TGTTCACGGCGAGGCGCAGGCCATGGCCTGCCGCGACCGACGGCCGCCACTGCTGCAGCCGGCGGCAGGCGTCCAGCAGCACCCAGCGCCCGAGTTCCACGACCTGCCTGGTCTCCTCGGCAGTCGGGATGAACTGCGCGGGCATCAGCCTGCCCTGCTCCGGGTGTTGCCAGCGAACCAGCGCCTCGACGCCCAGGAGTTCCATGGTCTTAAGGTCCACGATGGGCTGGAACTCGAGGAAGAATTCCTCCTGCCGCAGCGCCTGGCCGATGTCGTCCTCGAGGCGCAGGCGCTCGCGCAGCTGTTCCTGCATGCTCGCCTGGAACACGACATGCCGGCCTTTGCCTGCCGATTTCGCGCTGTACATGGCGATGTCGGCGTTGCGCAGCAGATGCTCCGTGTCGTCGCCGGGTTGCGCCAGCGCTACGCCGACGCTGGTCGAGACATTGAGATCGTTGCCGTCCACCTGCAGCGGCTCCCGGAAAGCGCGCGTCACGACCGCAGCAATCCCTTCCGCGTGTTGTGATTCGCCGATCCCTTCCAGCAGCACCGCGAACTCGTCACCACCGAGCCTCGCGACCGTATCGTCGGCGCGCGTGCATTTCACCAGCCGTTGTGCCGCCGTCTGCAGCAGGCGGTCGCCGACGTCATGGCCCATCGAGTCGTTGATGCCCTTGAAGTCGTCGAGGTCGATCATCATCACCGCTACCTGCTGGCCGGTCCTGCGCGCGACGGCCAGGGCATGATCGACGCGGTTCCGGAACAGGCTGCGGTTTGCCAGCAGCGTCAGCGGGTCGTGGAACGCCAGCTGACGCAGCTGGTCCTCCAGAATCTTGCGCTCCGTCACGTCGCGGAAATTGAGCGCAAGGCCTTTCACTGCCGGATCGGTCAGCAGGTTCCGGCCGACACACTCCAGGATGAACCGCTTCGCGGTCGTGCCCACCGACAGTTCGACCGGTCCGACAGCGATGCCATGGGTCGCGGTCACTTCCGCCAGGAATGTCGCCAGGCGCTCCCGGTCGGCTTCCAGCCATATCTCGGACAGCTCGCGACCGATCAGGTCGTCCTGCTGAAGCGCGAAGGTCCGCTCCACGGCCGGCGACGCGTACTGGATGCGGCCTCCGTCATCGATGATCATGATGACGTCCGATGCGTTCCGGATCAGCGAGGCAAACCGCGCCTCCACCAGATTGACGGCGCGGCGCTGTCGCGACTGTGCATCGTCCCGGATGATCACGCTCTGCCGCGCCATCACCAGCACCGCGAGCACGAAGATCGACACCGTCATGACGGTGACCGGATTGCTGGCATCCCCCGCAGCGAAATAAACCAGCACCAGGAATGAAACCAGCATCGCGGCGTAAGGCACGATCTGCGTGACCGAGGTGCCAAGCGGCGCCGCACGAGATCCCGACCGGGAACGATCGCGGATCTGCGAGTGGGCGGCGGCGACCAATCCACCGTAGCAGCCTAGGTACAGCACGTCGGAAAAATTGCCCAGCAGATACTCGTCGGTCGCGGCCGACGTTGCCCAGACGATGTCGGCCAGGAACATCACGGCGAAGCTGGCGGAGAGCAGCAGCAACGTGCTGCGCCGCAACGGACCGCGGACACTGTTCATCAGCAGCACGCCGATCGCGATCAACATCAGGCAATCGAGCGCGATGTACGTCTGCGACAGCACGAAACGGGCGAGATCCGCCTGGTCGACCGCAGCAGCCGGACTGATGACGAAATACCAGAAGAATGTGCCGAAGCCGAGCACCAGGATCAGCGAATCGAGCAGCAGCCGGCCCCAGGGCATGCGCAGGGCGCTGGCCCGGATCGCGATTACGAATGTCGAGAGTAGCAGCAGGTAGAAGGTCAGATAGACGAGGTCGGCAACGGACGGAAACGGTTCGACACCCATCAGGCGATAGGTCGCGTCGATCAGATTGGCGGTGACATAGGTCACGAGCGCAGCCGCGAGGAATGTCCAGGTCCGGCGAGTCGCCAGCTCCGGCGCCGAGCGGGCAGCCAGGATCGCGAGGAATGTGGCAGCCAGGCTGGCCGGCATGTCGGAAAAGAGGAGGTAGATGGCAAGCGCCGGGCCGGGGTCGGTCGCCGCCATCGTGACGTAGATGGCGATCGCGATGTAAACGATCACGCCGATGGTTACGAGACCGGTCCAGCCGCCCACCATGGGTCGGCGAGACAGGCGCGCCGTGCCTGTAGGTTGGATCGGGGTCGGGACAGCGTTCATGCCATTTCCTGGCTCGTTACCCCCCGGATCATGTCAAGTCGCGGGGGGGCGAGCACACATTAAACGGCAATATTTGCGGAAGTTGTGAACTGATTCCCGGTCAGATTACCTCGCACCTGCGTTGCGAAGCCCCGCAAGGACCTTTTCGAGCTCGTGCAACGGTGACGGCTTCTGCAGGAACGCGTCGGCGCCGCTGCGTTCCGCCTCTGCCCTGCAGTCCGGATCACCAAAAGCCGTCAGCACGATGCGGGCGCCCTGCGGGCGACGCACGCGCGCATGACGAATGACTTCCAGTCCTTCCATGCAACCGGCGTCAGACAGTCGCAAATCCGTGATCACCGCCGCGTAGCCGATCCTGTCCAGCATGGCATGCGCCGCACTCTTGCTGTCGGCAACGTCGACGACGTACCCCAGTATCGTGAAATAGTCGCGCAGCGCCGAGCTGATGTGTTCCTCGTCGTCGACGATCAGCAGCCTGCTGTCGCGCATTGCGGTGTTCGACCGGATCAAACCCGTCGCGATGCCAGCAGCAAACTCATGAACAGTAGCGCCAGCAGGTCAAGACCGCCGCCGCCACCCGTCGCTGTCGGGGACTCGACCGGCCCGGGAGCCGGGGCCGGAGCCGGAGCCGGCCCGACAACTTCGGGCATCAGGGTCGCGCACTGATCTTCCTTGTTTCCCTGAACTCGATTGTTCCCGCCGGCCGGCAGCGGACTGTTGCTCTTGCACTGGAGGTTGCCGTCAATGACGTTGTCGGCGATGAGCACGCCGCCACTATTGTCAAAGGCCTGCACATCCGCTTTCACCGTATTGCCCAGCACATCCAGGCGGGAGCGGTTGCCCTTCAACTGAATGCTGCCCCCGATTGTGCTGCTTTCGATGAGGCTGCGGTCGCCGACCAGATTGTCGAGCTGGATATTGCCGTTCACCTGCGTTTCTGCAACGTCGATGAAATCGGAGTCCTCGGCCTGGATACCGCCTTCAACCCGGGTTCCGTCCCGTGCGATCAGCGACATCGTCGGCATGTGCCGAAGTCGCCCGGCCCGCCGACGCCAATGCCAGTGCCTGCAGTGCTACAGACGCGCGCACTGATCTTCCTTGTTTCCGCCGACGACATTGCGGCCGCCGATGGGAGCAGGCCTGTTTTCCTTGCACTGGAGGTTCCCGTCGATTGTGTTTCTGCGAATCTCGAGGCCGCCGACATTCTGGAACGCCTGCACGCTGCCGCCGACGCGGTTGCGCAGGACTCGCAGCATCGTCGAATTCGAGTCGTACTGGATGTCGCCTTCGATCCGGCTGTCGCTCACGGTGGCCCCGCCGCCCTGCTTGACCTGCACCGAGCCGCCGATGCGCGAACCGTCCTGCACGCGCACGCTCTTTGCGTTCTCGGCCTGCACGTTGCCGATGACCACCACGTCCTCAGCCCGCAGTGTCGCGTTCCATTCGACTTTGACAGTGCCCTTCACCCGGGTTCCGAGCAGCACGCAGTTCGCGTACTGGGGCACGCGCAGGTTGTCGACCGTCGTCGCGCCGATCGTCCCGCGGCACACCCGCTCTTCGGCTGATGCCGGCGCTGCCGATAGCAGCAACAGGGGTGTCGCCATTGTGATGGTGACCAATACGTTGCGAGTTCTTGTCATCTGGATGCTCCGCTGAGTTGATGTATGCCGCACTCAGGACACATGCAATTGCCGTGCCATGAGGCAGCCCTCGCGGTGCACTGAATGGAAATTGCGCAGAAACAAGGCTTTGGAAAACGAACCCGTTTGCGCGCTCCTGGGCGAAAAGAGCGTCGCGTCCGGATTCCGGACGGCGCGTCTAGTTTCTGGATGGCGTCAGGCCGTATTCCTTCAGCTTCTGATACAGGGTGCTGCGCGGGATACCCAGCCGCCTGGCCGCCAGCTCGACCTTTCCCTGTACTTCGCGCAGCACACGCTCGATATGCCGGCGCTCGAGTTCCAGTAACGTCATCATCGACTCGTCGCGGGAAGGTTCGGCCTGGATCGTCTGGAAGCGCAGGTCGTCGCGGCCAATCGCATGGCCTTCACCGAGCAGGACGGCGCGCTCGAGGATATTTCGCAGTTCGCGCACATTGCCGGGCCAGTGATAATCGAGCAAGGCCCGCTCCGCATCCCCCGTGAATTCCCGGGCTCCACGGCCGAGGTCTGCTGAAATGCGTCCCAGCAACGCCTTGGCCAGGATCAGCACGTCGTTGCCACGCTCCCGCAATGGTGGCACAACCAGCGGAATCGCACTGATCCGGAAATACAGGTCGCTGCGGAATTTTCCAGCGCGGGCGAGCGCCCCGAGATCCGCGTGGGTGGCCGCGACGAGGTGGATGTCGACGTAACGCTCGCGCACGTCCCCGAGCATCCGGTAGCGCTTCTCCTCGATGACCTTGAGAAGCTTGGGCTGCACTTGCGGATCGACGTCTCCGATCTCGTCCAGAAATACGGTGCCGGCGTGGGCGATCTCGAGGAGCCCCTGTTTCCGCGCCACCGCACCGGTGAACGCGCCCTTCTCGTGGCCGAACAATTCCGACTCGAGGAATTCGCGCGATAGACCTGCACAATTCAGGTCCACGAATGCTTCGCTGGCCCGCGGTCCGTTGCGGTGCAACCAGGCCGCAAGCACCCCCTTGCCGGTTCCGGTCTCGCCCTGAATCAGGATCGGGCTGTCCGCCTCGAGCACCTTGCGTGCCTGCTCGGCCAGCTCGCGGATGGCCCCACTGGCACCGAGGAACGGGTCGACCGCCGCGCGCCGCTCGCGCGCCGAGCCGGCCAGGTGCGTGCGGTGTGCCTTGCCCGCATCGAGCAAACGCCGGAGGATGACCTGCAGCGCCGGAAGTTCGATCGGCTTGGTCAGGAACTGTTCGGCCCCTTCCTTGATGGCCCGCACGGCGAGATCGATGGAGCCGTGCGCGGTCAGCACGATCAGCGGCACGCTGGCATCGATCTCCCGCATGCGGGGCAGGAGCGAAAGCGCGTCGCCGTCAGGCAGTTTGTAATCGACGATTGCCGCATCCGGCCTGGCCGTAAGAAAGACGTCCAGGGCCTGGTGACAGCTCTCTGCCTCGAGAACGTCGTAACCGTGCGTTTCGAGGTAATCCCGCAGACCGAAGCGGACTCCGGCCTCGTCGTCGACCACGAGGATGCGCTTCTTCGACATGTTCATGCGTCCACGACCGGCAGCCGCACGGTCACGGCCGCACCGGACACCGCCAGGTTCCGGGCCTCGATCTCGCCGCCGTGCTCGTGCACGAATCGCTGCACGAGCGCGAGCCCGAGGCCGGTGCCCCCGCGCCGGCGCGTAAAGAACGGCTCGAATATCCGTGGCAGATCCTCCGGCCGAAAGCCGGCGCCTTCGTCGGTCACGGTACAGGCAAACCACCGGCGCCCGGCTGACTCGATGTACTTGCCCTCCACGCGTACCGTGGATCCGGGCGGTGCGTGCTGGATCGCGTTGTCAATCAGGTTCCTGAACACCTGCATCAGGCGACCCTGATCCATACGGATGCGCTCGCCACCGGTATCCATGCGCACGGCGACCGAAACGCCGAGTTGCTCCGCAAGGACTTTGCAGGACTCGACCGCGGGCGCGACGGCGGAGTCGAGCAAGCCGACGACGAACTCGTCCGTCGCAGGCCTGCCGTACGACAGGAGATCTTCCATGAGCTTGCCGAGCCTGCTGACCTCGGATTGCAGCACGTCGAGGTATCGTCGGAATTCCGGCTGCCCGCCGAGACGCGCATCCATCGCGTCGAGCGTCGACGAGATGCCGAACAGGGGATTGCGCACTTCATGCGCCACGCCCGCGACCAGCGAGCCCATCGCCGACATCACTTCGCTGCGCCGCAACTCCCGCTGCAGACGCTCGCGCTCGGCGATCTCGTGCCGAAGTTCGGTCACGGACTGCTGCAACATGCCCTCGCTTTCCTCCAGCTGGTCGCGCGAAACAGTCGTCGCCTGCAACTGCTCCACCATGGCGTTGTACTGCTTCGCCAGATCACCAAACTCGTCGTTTGCCTTCGGCGCGATACGATAGGTCAGGTCGCCGCCGGTCACGGCCAGCGTACCGCGATAGAGCATGCCGAGCGGTTTCCGGATCACGTGGATTAGCAGAAAGCCGATGACCGCGGCGGCCACCAGGAATACGGGCACGAGAAACTGCATCGCGAGGAGCACCTCATCGGCTGCGGTCTTGGCCTGCGCCCGGGGTTCGTCCAGGCCACGATCCGCCAGAATCTGGATCTCGTTGTCCAGCAGGTCATCCATCGACTGGCGCAGCCCGATGAGCCGGCCGCGTCCCTCGAGGATCACGTCCTCGAGTGCAACGACTTCCTTGACGTGCGCGGCGACATTCGCGACCAGGCTGCGTAACGCGGGTACCAGCCGCAAGTCCGACTGGCTCAGGTTGTAATCGAGCAGATTCT
>JALYJS010000267.1 GCA_030799345.1 Pseudomonadota bacterium
CAGGATTGCCGCTCGTGTATCACGCGCTCGGTCAACGCCGCGAGTCCGACGCGGCGCTGGCGGCTTTCAAGAGCAAGTACGGTGCGTCGGGGGCCTATGTTGTCGCCGAAGTGCATGCCTACCGCGGTGAGGCCAACCTGGCCTTCGAGTGGCTCGAACTCGCCTATGGCGAACGCGACGGCGCCCTCCCGGACATCAAAGGCAACCGCATGTTTCGCACGCTGGTCGACGATCCGCGCTACAACGCATTTCTCAAGAAGTTGAATTTGCCTGAGTGAATCGCTCGCGCGTCCTGCCGATATCTGCGCAAGCCGATGATAGTTCAGTCGCAGAGCTCAGCCCGAAGTGACCGGCTCTTCGAGAAAGTTCAGGCGGCGCAGCATCGCCTGAAATCGCGGGTCGCCGCGCAGGGAGTCGAAGCGCGGATCCATCTTGAGGTACGTCAACAAAGTCGACCGCTCTTCGAACGCCTTTTCGAGGGATTCGAAGGCTTTCTTCTTGTCGCCAAGGCCGGCGTGCACGAGTGCGACCTGATACGACGGGACATAACGCTGTTTCGCCCTCGCGGCGAGCTCCTTGAGGATCTTTCGCGCCTCATCCGGCTTTCCGCTCACCGCATAGAAACGGCCCAGGGAGGCCAGCACATTCGTGCCGCGTTCGGTGAGCTCCGCCGCCTTCTGGAAGGACGCGAGCGCGCCGTCCATGTCTCCCATTTGCTCACGGGCAAGTCCCATGCCCCAGTGGGCCACTGGAAATTCCGGTTCGGCTGCCGCGAGCTGCTGAAGATGCCGCAAAGTCTCATCGAACTGGCGGCCGAAGTAGTGAATGACGCCGACATTCGCCTGGATGATGAGCGACAAGGGGTCGAGCTCGCGAGCACGCTGCATGTGAACCAGCGCTTCGTCGGTGCGACCCAGGCTCGACAAATAGCGGCTGTAGCGGTGGCGAAGGCTCGCATTGTTGGGGTCGCGCGCCAATGCCAGCTCAAACTCCTTCCCCGCGTCCCTCCAGTCCCAGTCGTAGTACGTGCGAATGTACGCGAGGGCGGCGTGTGCCTCCGCAAGCTGACCATCCAGTTCCAGGGCCCGGGCCACGGCCGCCTTGGCCTTCGGAAACACCTCGTCGGGCAGTGAGCTCGAGTAAAACGGCAGGGCGCTGTAGTAATCGGCCATCGCGGCATGCGCGAGCGCGTAGTCGGGATCAATCTCGAGCGCCCGCTCGAAATTCTGCCGCGCTTTCTCCAGGTCCGTCGGATCGCCCTCGTTCCAGTAGAACCGGCCGCGCAGGTAGGCGTTGTAGGCCTCAAGGCTTGTCGTCGTGCTACGCGCTGGCAGATCGTCATTCAGCAACGCAAGCTTGAGCTGATGCACAACCGCCAAGGCGATTTCATCCTGCACCGCGAAGATGTCGGTCAATTCCCGATCGTATGTCTCCGACCACACGTGCGTGTCGGACGGGGCCTCGATCAGCTGTGCAGCAATGCGCACTTGGTTACCCGCCTTACGCACTGAGCCTTCGAGAACATGTGTGACGTTGAGACGCTTGGCGATCTCCGGGACCTCGATATTCTTGCCCTTGAGCGAGAAAGCGGAGGAACGCGAAATCACCCGCAACTCGGGGATCTTCGCCAGCAAGTTGAGCAACTGCTCGGAAATGCCATCGGAGAAGTATTCTTGTTCCGCCTCGCTGCTCATGTTCACGAACGGCAGCACCGCGATTGATTTCTCGCTCGGCGCAGCGGCCAAGACAGTTGACTCCGCGACAAGTGCCGGCATTTCAGCGGGAGCGTCGCCCGAACGTTGGTAGTACCAGAACGCTCCAGCACCTAGGACCAGCAGCAATGCCATCAGGGCGAGTCCGGCACCCCGCACACGATGCTTGCCATGTGGGCCGACAAACCAATGCCACGGCCCTACGGAACGCTCGCCTCTAGTGTTCGGCTCGATTTTCCCGGCTTCTCCTGACTGTGCGTGACGCACGGCAGCAGGTTCACCCTCCAGCAACTGGCGCACGCGATGGGCGAACGCCGCCGGTGTCTCACCCTCGGGCAGCCAGGTCCATTGCGCGCGCAGGAACTCCTCGGGGACACGCGCATCGTCTTCGCGCGTCCCGTCAACCACTACCGGCACCAGGAAAGCCGCGTCATGCGCCATGTTCAACAGCCGCCGCGTGGCGAGATTCCATTCGCCGCGGAAGTAACCCTCGGCTCGCGCATTGGTGTGCGCTGAAATCACCGGAATAAACAATGCGCAGTCGTGGATG
>JALYJS010000282.1 GCA_030799345.1 Pseudomonadota bacterium
GAGCCATCCCGGCCCGGGCGGCCACAAACGCAATCGCAGCGACGCTTATACGATCAGCAACGATCCGCCGGCGACCGCAGCGCCGATGCCGATCGCGGCCAGCACGTCGCTGGGGTAATGCAGGCCGAGCACGATGCGCGAGAGTGCGACCAGGACGGTGAAGGGAATCAGCACGCTAGCGAGCGAAGGGAACCAGAAACAGCCGACGACCGTGAACGCGACCGCATGCAGCGTGTGGCCCGACGGGAAACTGAACTGGTCGAGCGGCGCGATCCGGGCGATGACACCGGCGCCGGCATCCGCGGGCCGCGGTCTGCGGATCCGGCGCTTCATCGTCCGGTAGAGAGCGAGTGTCGCCAGTCCGGTCAGCGCCATATGCATCGCCGCGAGCATCCCGCGTGCGCCCCCGGAAATCGCGAGCGCGAGCATCGCCGCGTACCAGAACACGCCGTCACCCAGCCGGCTGATGGTCGCGAAGAAGCCATGCACGACGCTGTACGTGCCCCAGCGGTTAAGGGCGAGGCATATCGGCATCTCGGCAGATTGCAGGCTGCTCATGCCGTCGCCCGCGCCGGCAGCCTGGCGAGCAATCCGACGAAGTCGCGGGCAATCTGTTCCGGCCGCAGTGCGAGCGTCGCCGCGCGAGCCGCCTCGCGCATGCCGCCACGCGCCGCGTCCGCCGTTGCAAGCGCAACCGCCGCCGCGATGAATCCGTCGGCATTGCCGCGGGTAACGAGGCGGCCATGCTCACGATCACGCAAGTGCGCGCGCGCCGCGCCGTAATCGAAAGCCACCGTCGGCACGCCACTGGCCATGGCCTCGAGGGTGACGTTGCCAAACACTTCGGTGAGGCTGGGAAACAGAAACAAGTCCCCGGAAGCGAAGTGTGCTGCCAGATCCTCGCCAAGCCGCGGTCCCGCGAAGATGAAATCCGGATTCTCGCGCTGGAGTCGCGTGGCTTGGGGCCCGTCGCCGACCCAGACGAATCGAGCATCATGCCGGTGTTCCCGGATGCGGCGGAACGCCTGGATCGCAAGCTCGAGATTCTTGTCGGCGGCGATCCGTCCTACGTGAATGACCGCCAGGCCGTGCTGCGGGATTCCCCAGTGCGTGCGCAAGCGTGCATCGCGGTGCGCCGGGTCGAATAGCGCTGTATCGACCGAGCGGGCGATGACGTGTACGCGCTGGAAACCGCGCTCTTCAAGCCATCCGCCCAGTTCCGTCGTCGGCACGATCGTAGCAGTCGATGCATTGTGGAGCCGCCGCAACCAGCGGTGCGCAAACCGCGACAGCGGTCCCAGGCCGTAAGAACGGGCGTGATCATCGAAGCGCGTACGAAATCCGGTGGCGACCGGGATGCCGAGCCGGTTTGCAGCATGAATGGCAGACAAGCCGAGCGGCCCTTCGGTCGCGACATACACGGCGTCCGGACGCCGTCCGGCGAATTGCCGCGCGAGCGTCCGGCCCGCCGGCAAACCGAGTCCCAGGCCGGGATACTTCGGCATTGCGGCGCCCGGGACAAGCAGTTCGTGGATCGGATGGGCAGGGGGCACTGCGGAGACGCCCGGCTGGTCCGACCGCACCAGCAGGATGTCATGGCCTGCCGCCGCCATCTCCGAGACCAGCGTATGTACGGTCAGTGCGACACCGTTGACTTCGGGCGGGTAGGTATCCGTGACGACGGCTATTTTCATAGGGCACCGCAGATGCGTGCCAGTATCGGTGTCCCGCATGGCGCGGTGGTTACCGGCCGATGACGATTGGATTAAACGCTGCCGGCGCAAAAGGGGTCGCATCCCTTCGGGTCCGCAGCTCGCCGTGCGGGGATGGCTCGCTCGCATCCCCGCCCGACGGGCAACGGACGCAAGCGAACCGGCGGGTTGACTCTACCGGCTGGCGAGCCAGGCGTCGGGCGTTGGGAAGTTCGCGGCTTCTTCGCGCAGCCACTGGCGCAGTGCGCAGACCTTGGGCAGTTCCGAGTAAGCGGGCGGGCAGACGAACCAGTAGCGGAAACGC
>JALYJS010000313.1 GCA_030799345.1 Pseudomonadota bacterium
CACCAGATCCGGCTGCATCTGGCGCATGCTGGCTTTCCGCTGGTCGGCGACTCGGTCTACGGCCGGCGGCTCGAGATACCGCGCGGCGCGACCGCGGGACTCGAGGCAGCGCTCCGAAACTTTCGTCGCCAGGCGTTGCACGCGGCGAAACTTACGTTCCCGCACCCGGCGGACGGCCGGGCAATCGAAGTCGCGGCGCCGCTGCCCGCCGATTTCCTGACACTGGTCACTGCGCTGCGCCACGATCGCAAAGCGACGGAGAGCTGATGGCAGCGCATGAATTCCTGCAGCCGGACTGGCCCGCGCCCGCGAACGTGCGCGCGGCGATGACGACCCGCAAAGGTGGCGTCAGCAGCGGCCGTTTCGCAAGCTTCAATCTCGCGACGCACGTTGGGGACGACCTCGCCGCGGTTGCAGAGAATCGCCGCCGCCTGCAAGAGGCGCTCGATCTGCCGGCTGAACCGCACTGGCTGGAGCAGGCACACGCCGCGAATGTGGTCGTTATCCCCGGCAACTCGCCGCAGGCAGCGGACGGCGTCGTGACGTTTGCGCGCGGCGCAGTATGTGCCGTACTGGTCGCGGACTGCCTGCCGGTATTCCTTGCAAGCCGCGACGGCACGCGGGCCGGTCTGGCTCACGCGGGGTGGCGCGGACTTGCCGCCGGCATCGTCGAAGCCACGATTGCGAAGCTCGACTGCGATCCGAAGGATCTTGTCGCCTGGCTCGGGCCATCGATTGGTGCCACGGCCTTTGAGGTCGGCGACGATGTCCGTAGCGCCTTCGTCGCGGACGATCCGGGATCGGCCGCGCATTTCCAGACCGGGCATGCGGACCGGTTTCTCGCCGACCTGCCGTCGCTCGCGAGTCGCCGCCTGACGGGGGCTGGGATCACCGACATCAGGGGCAGCGGTCGCTGCACGGTCTCCGAACCGGCACGTTTCTATTCGCACCGGCGCGACGGCCGGACGGGGCGCATGGCGGCGCTGCTGTGGCTCGCATGACGGGTGCAGGCTGATCGGATGTCGACGCTCGCACTGATCCTGATCTTCACGGGCGGCAGCGGGGCGCTTTCGGCGCTGATCGCGGGCGGATTCCTGCTGTTGCCCGCCGGGCGCCGCAATGCCTTGCTGCCGCATCTCGTGAGCTTCGCGACCGGCGCGCTGCTCGGCGCCGCTTTGCTCGCACTGCTGCCGCACGCGCTCGACAGCGGCGGCGGCGCGCACGGTATCGGCATCGCACTGGCCGGCGGCATCGTCGCATTCTTCGTGCTGGAAAAAATGGTCCTTTGGCGCCACTGCCATGTGGATGCCTGTGAAGCGCACGGCCCGCAGGAACACCACCGGGCGAAGGCATCGGCCACGCTCATCCTCTGGGGCGACGCCTTCCACAACACGCTGGACGGCGTGCTGGTCGCCGCTGCATTCCTGACCGATCCGCACCTCGGTATCGTAACGACGATCGCCGTGTTCGCGCACGAGATTCCCCAGGAAGTCGGCGATCTCGCCATCCTGCTGAACGGCGGCATGTCGCGGCGGCGCGCGCTGATGCTGAACGTGGCGGTCAGCCTCGCCTCGGTCGCCGGCGCGCTGGTCGCCTGGTTCCTGCTCGCGCGGGCGCTCGAAGTATTGCCGTATGCGCTTGCGATCGCCGCGGCGAGCTTTCTCTATGTGGCAGTTGCGGACCTGATCCCGGGTCTGCACCGGCGGGTCGATGCGCGCACGTCGATTCAGCAGGTCGCTCTCATTGCGCTCGGCATTCTGGTCATCGGCCTGTCGCACGAGTTCGCGCACTAGCGCCATCGCGCGCTGCTTCCGGCCGGGACACCGGCTCGCTCGCTCAGCGGAACCGGAGAATTCGCTCGCTCGCCGGGTCCCCTCCGGGCGCGCGCGCAATGCCGCCGTTCCGACTCTTCTGAGCGAACGAGCGTGGTCGGGGCCGGCTGGTCCGCGCGATTGCGGTTACCGTCAGACGTTGAGCCGAAGCGCCTCGCGAAGACCGAGGAGGACGAGTTCCGGCACGTGCGCGTCGAAGATGCCCTCGTCCTCGAACAGCCGCGCGAAGCCGCCGGTGCCGATCAGCATCGTTTCGCTGCCGGCGAAGTACCGTTCGCGGACTTCGGCGCAGAGGTGACGGAGAATTGCGACGTTGCCGTAATAGAGTCCCGCCTGAATGCTTTCCACTGTGGAGCGGCCGAGCAGCTCCGGCGGCTTCCGGATCTCGACTTTCGGCAGCCGCGCGGTGCGTGCGTCCAGGCTTTCCATCGCCAGCCGCAGCCCGGGCAGGATCAGTCCGCCGAGATAGTCGCGCTCGGCCGTCAGCGCATCGATGGTCGTCGCCGTGCCGAAATCCACAATGATGGCGTTCTTTCCGGGAAACAGGCCGGCCGCCGCGATCGCGCCGGCAATTCGATCCGTGCCGACTTCGAGCGGATTGCGGTAGCGGATTCGCAGCCCGGTACGTACCCCGGGTTCGAGCAGGAAGGGGCGCAGGCCGAAGTACTTGATCGTGGCATTCCGCACCGAATGCACCATGTCCGGCACGACCGAGCAGATCGACACGGCGGTGATGCGGGTCGGATCGAAGCCGTTTTCGCGCAGCACTTGCCGCAGGAACAGGCCGAGTTCGTCCGATGTCGCCTCCGTACGCGTCGCGCGGCGAAACTGCAGGCACAGCTTCGCCTCGTCGAATACACCGCCGAATATCTGGCTGTTGCCGATATCGAGGACGAGGATCATGCGGATCTCCGGGACGGCGACTGTTCGAGCAGCGTGACCAATGCCATCGCGAGCGCCTCGCGTCCACTGCAGCGCCATTGTCCGCCGCCGCGGGCGTGGATGATGAAGGCGTGCTCGGCGTCGTCGAGCGTCGCGACGTCGTTCTGCACAATGTAATCCGCACCGCTGCGTGCCATCAGGTCTGTCGCGGCGCGCGCCCGCACTGCCGGATCCGGATCATGCGTCAGCTTGAAGCCGATGAGCGTGAGTTCCTGGCCACCGATGTTGCCGCGTATGCGGTCGATGATCTTCGTTGTCGGGCGCAGTCGCAGCACCAGTTCCCCGCCGGACGGCAGTTTCGTGTCCGGCACCGGCCCACTGACGGAAAAATCCCCCACGGCCGCGGCATGGATGACGGCATCGTACTGTCCATCGGCCAGCAGCCGGCCCAACAGCTCGTCGAGCGAGGCGTGGTCAGTGAACACCTCGTGCTGCGCGACGCCCGCTGCGCGCACGGAACCGACGCCATGCAGCTGCGTCACGCGCGAGCCGCGCGCGGCCAGCGCCTCGCAGATTGCCGCACCGGTTCGCCCACTGCTCAAGTTCGAGATGTAGCGCACGCTGTCGATCGG
>JALYJS010000334.1 GCA_030799345.1 Pseudomonadota bacterium
CTCTTCGGGTCGCCCGAAGCGCTTGAGAAGCGTCTTCCTGGTGATAGCGTCCCGGGCTGCCTGGTTGTCACCGAGGTCGCGGTCGCTGGCCGGGGTCAGGAAAGGCCCCGGACTGATCGCCACCGCACGGATCCCATAGGGTGCGCCTTCAAGCGCTAATTGTCGCGTCATGGCGATCACGCCAGCTTTCGCTGCGACGTGCCCGACCATCGCGGGGGTCTCTCCGGCGATCATGCCTGCCACGGACGCGATGTTGATGATGACACCGCCACCGCGCCGGACCAGATGCGGCCATGCGAACTTCGACACGAAGAAGGGAATATCGAGTTCGCTAGTTATCGTCGCCCGCCAGTCATCGATGGAAAAATCTGGCATCGGTCCGAAGTATGGTCTGGACGCGTTGTTGTAGACGATGTCGAGCTGACCGTAGGCGGCCACGGCATCCTCAACCATCGTCCGCGCCTGTTCAGGGTCGGTGAGATCGATCGGCGCGATGCCCGTCATCTCACCGCCGGCGCGACGTACGAGTTCGACCGTCTCGTTGTTGGCATCAGCCGTAACGTCGCAGCCGACGACCTTGGCACCTTCTCGCGCAAAGGTCTGCGCCGCCACGCGACCCAGACCTCCTGCGGTGCCGGTGATCAGCACGACCTTTTTGTCAAGTAGTCCCATGGCTCCCCAACCTTTCCCGAACCGCAGGCGCGACGCGTGTTGCCGATCGCTTCAATCGCGATCATGGGCTTGGCACTGCGGCGGCGACGAGGCGTTCATTTGAAAACTGATCCGCGAGATCCCGACGAGCACCTCGTTGTAGCGAAACGATCGCGACGATCAACGGCAGCCCAGCGCCGACAGAGCCTCACCACGCATATCTGAGTTCGACGCCAACGTAGTTGGCGTCGTGGCCTCCCGCCTGGCGAACCGCGCTGCCGATCGCGTAGTGCACGGCTCCCAAGCCGATCGTGTAATTGGCGGTGAGCCTCCAGTCCGCCCGAAACTCGCCGTACGTTCCGGTGTAGCGCCCGGGCTGTCCGGCCGTCCCCACCACAGGAAAGCTGGGGAAGGCGTAGACCGCGTCGGCCGTGGTCGCACGCCACTGTGTGGCCAGGGCCACCATCAGATTCAACGCCGTCACCGGCCGCAGCGTCACCGCGGGCTTGACGTGAACGAAATTCACGTAGCCGGTATAGCCGGCGAGGAAATAGCCTTCGGGAAACAACGGATTAAAGGTCTCGAGCCGATCGTCGTGCGGGTTGCGATCCCCGGACGCCGCGTCGACGCCCAGACCGAGATGCGGCGTCCAGCTGGTATTGGCAAGGGTATAGCCAACGACCGAACCGAACGCCCATGCGTCGATGGCCTGGCTGCCGATTCGGCCCGTCTGGTTCATCGCCTCGATATCCCAGTCGAAGCCGTTCGCCGCACCTTTGAGCCGGACATCAACAATCTTCCGGCGTTCGTCGCCGCTGGCGCTCGTGAAATGCGCGGCCCCCCGACGATAGTGAAGGTAGTAGACGGACACCTCCGACGACCCCATGACGGGCCGCCGTATCAGGAAGCCGGAAGCGGTCAACCGGCGATCACTGAAGTCGTCGAATGGTCGGCGGTCGCGAATTTGGACTGGCTGACTGTAGAGTCCGCCCAGCCGCCAAGCACCGCGTCGGTATTCCACCAAGGCTGCGTCGTAAGGCTGACGCAAATTGGGTCCGTCGCGCATCGACAAGAACCGTTGCAGATCGACGTCAATGAGCTGGCGCCCCGCGCGCAGCGTGAACGTGCCACCACCGAGCGCGTGGGTGATCCCGACGAAGGCTTGCTCCACATCGAGCCGGTCCTGATCAATCGGCGCGCGCACGGCCTTGCCCGGCGCATATGCGCTTTGAATTTGCGTGAAGACCTGGATGTGCTTCCCGAGCCGAAGGTCGGCGTGCGCTTCCAGTCGGCTGAGCAGCCACTCTCCCTCGTACGACGGCGGGATGCCGAAAAACTCGCCGCGGTTGGTCTCTAAGCGTCCCCGCGCGTTGAGCCCCAGCGACAGAAACGTGCCCGGATCATCATTCGAGAGCGGAATGTATTTGAGGTTGTCGAAGCGTTCTCGCTTGATCCGCTGGTCGGCGAGCGCGGACCAGTTTTCCTGCCATCGGTTGGGCAGGATCGTCGGCCGCTGAGCCACGACCTCCGCCTCCGGCGTGGTCCCTTGCCCCATCAACGTGGCGATTGATGCGTGAAGGCCGCACGAAGCGATCAGGAGAGCTGACGCGAGCCTCATCGCTCGAGCCCGGGTGTCACTTCAGCATCAAGTTATTCTGCCGCGCCTTTCTTTGGTCCCTGTCTGAGTGCTTCAAACTGCAGCTCGATCTGAACGTTGTTATCGACCACTAACGAGCCGTTATCCAACACCTGACTCCACCGGATGCCGTAATCCAGCCGGTTGACGATTCGCCTCGAGCGGAGCGCGCTAGCCCGGACTCGCCGCGCTAGAC
>JALYJS010000335.1 GCA_030799345.1 Pseudomonadota bacterium
CGGACTGGCTCAATCTGCACGAACGGCTCGCGCCCACACTGGCGACTCTGGCCGGCGCAAAGCGTGAGGAAGTCGTCGCGATGCACTCGCTGACGCTCAATCTGCATCTGCTGCTGGCAAGTTTCTACCGGCCAACCCGCGACCGGAACGTGATCCTGGTCGAGCACGGCGCCTTCCCGTCGGACCGTTACGCCGTCGTCTCGCAACTCGCCTGGCATGGGCAGGAGCGCGCGCAATCCTTCGTACAAGTCGCACCGCGACCGGGCGAGCATCTGCTGCGGCATGAAGACCTGGTCGCCGAGATCCGGCGCCAGGGCGAACGGCTTGCGCTCGTGCTGCTGCCTGGCGTCCAGTACCTGACCGGGCAGCTGTTCGACCTCGCTGCCCTGGTACGCGAGGCGCACGCAGTCGGAGCGCTCATCGGGCTCGACCTTGCGCACGCAATGGGCAATGTCCCGCTCGCGCTGCACGACTGGGACGCCGACTTTGCCGTCTGGTGCTCGTACAAGTACCTGAATGGCGGCCCCGGTGCGACGGCTGGCGCCTTCGTGCACGAGCGGCATTTCGACGCGGACCTGCCGCGCCTCGCGGGATGGTGGGGCAATGAGCTCGAATCGCGCTTCGACTTTGCGCCGGAAATGCGGCCGTGCCGCGGTGCCGCGGGATGGCAGGTCAGCAACCACCCGTTGCTCGGCATGGTGCCGCTCGAGGGCTCGCTCGCGCAATTCGCGGCCGCCGGCATGCCGGCGCTTGCCGCGCGCTCGCGCGAGCTGACCGGCTGGCTCGAGCGGCTGCTGCTCGAGCGGCTCGACGAGCGCATCGAGATCCTGACGCCTCGCGAGCCGGAGCAGCGTGGTGCGCAACTGTCGGTTCGGCTGCGCGGCGCGCCCGGCGGCGGGCGCAGGTTGTTTGCTCGGCTGCTGGCGGCCGGGCTCACCTGCGACTGGCGCGAACCGGACGTTATCCGGCTCGCGCCGGCACCGCTTTACAATTCGTTTGAGGATTGCTGGCACGCAGTCGCCTTGCTCGAGCGGCAGCTCAACGCCTGACGAGCGTCACGTAGCTGAAGGGATGCGCGTGACGCGCATCCGCGGCATGTTCTTCGCGCGCAATCTCACGCCAGTCGTCGCGCACGAATCCGGACAGCCGGATGTCGCCGGCCACCGCGGCGTGCACTTCGGTCAGTTCGATGCGCCCGACCATCGGCCAGCACGCCTGGAAGACCAGGGCGCCGCCGATCACGAACAGTGTGCCGGCATCGCCGGCCACTGTGATGGCTGCGGCGGGCGAAGTCACGGTTTCGCAGCCGTCAGCGCGCCATCCGGAATTACGCGTCAGCACCAGGTTGCGCCGACCCGGCAGCGGCCGCCCGATCGATTCGAATGTGCGCCGGCCCATCAGCAGCACATGCCCCATCGTGATCGCCTTGAAGCGCTTGAGGTCGTCCGGGAGATGCCACGGTAGCCCGTTATCCCGGCCGATGACGCCATTGTCGGCCATGGCGACGATAGCGACCGGCGCCGACGTCACTTGCGTCGCCGCGGTCGCCGTCCAACGAGCATGGTCCCGCGGCAGCGCGGAGCGCCGCATCGGCAACGGTAGATCTCGTCCACGTCCGGCGCGTCGTCCGGGTCGCGCCCGATGCAGTAATCGTAGGACAGTTCTTCCCCCGGCAGGATCCGGCGTAAAGAACGGATCCAGATGCGCCCGCGGATCACCTCGGTTTCGCAATTCGGCTTGCAGGAATGATTGATGTAGCGGGCCTCACTGCCATCGACGCCGGCGTCGACGACGACATCCTTGTTGACGATGAACAGGAATGTGTGCGCATCGCGCGCCGGGCGGCCCTCATACCGGCGGTCCGCTTCCGCATGCGACACGCGCTCGCCGACATATTCGATGACGCGCTTGCCCCGGGGAATCAGCTGCACGGCGAAAACGCCGTAGCCGTGGATCTTCGAACGGCGGACCCGGATGATCGGGCCGGCGGGCTTAGACGGCGACGGGCGCGCGGATGGCGGCATGTGGTTGGTAGCCGGTGATCTGGAAATCGGGAAACTCGTAACTGGCGACATCGGGCGGGCGCCGCAGCAACGTGAGCGTCGGCAGCGGTTGCGGCGGACGCGCGAGCTGAAGGTCCGCCTGCTCGAGATGGTTCAGGTACAGGTGGCAGTCGCCGCCGGTCCAGACGAGATCCCCGACGGCGAGATCTGCCTGCTGCGCCAGGATGTGGGTCAGCGCTGCATAGGACGCGATGTTGAAGGGCACGCCCAGGAACACGTCTGCGCTCCGCTGGTACACCTGGCAGGAGAGCCTGCCTTCGGCGACGTAGAACTGGAACAAGGCGTGGCACGGTGCCAGCGCCATCCGGTCGAGTTCGCCCACGTTCCAGGCGCTGACGATGATGCGCCGCGAATCCGGATCGTTACGCAACTGATGTATCACGCGCGAGATCTGGTCTATCTGGCTGCCGTCCGCGGCCTGCCAGGCACGCCACTGGCGCCCGTAGACCGGACCCAGTTCCCCCGCTGCATCGGCCCACTCATCCCAGATCGTGACGCCCTGCTCCCGCAACGACTGCACGTTCGTTTCTCCGCGCAGGAACCACAGCAATTCCACGATCACGGATTTCAGGTGCACCCGCTTGGTCGTGATGAGCGGAAAGCCGTCGCCCAGGTTGAAACGCAGCTGCCGGCCGAAGACCGACAGCGTGCCGGTGCCGGTGCGGTCGGCCTTCTGCAGGCCGTTCTGCCGGATGTCCCGCATGAGGTCGAGATAGGCCTGCATCAGGCGTAATTGCCCGACGGCTGCCGGCGGATCTGCGACCACGCGAACATGGCGAGCCCGACTGCGAGCATGGGCAACGACAGGAGCTGGCCCATCGTCAGCCAGCCGAAGGCCAGATAGTCGAGATGCGCGTCCGGTACCCGCACAAACTCGACGGCAATACGGAAGACGGCATAGAGGATCAGGACCAGGCCGGCGGGCGCCAGCCGGGGCCTCGGCTTCGACGTGAACCACCACATTATTGCGAACAGCACGATGCCTTCGAGCGCGGCTTCGTAGAGCTGCGACGGATGAAGGGCCCTGCCCTCCACGATCACGCCCCATGGCAGGTCCGTCGGCTTGCCCCACAGTTCACCATTGATGAAATTGCCGATGCGCCCGGCAAACAGGCCGACGGCCGGCAGTGGCGCAGTGAAATCGAACACGTCGGCGACCCGGCGGCCGCGGCGGTGCGCGAACAATGCGATGGCAGCCATGACGCCGACCAACCCGCCATGAAACGACATGCCGCCCTCCCATACCCGCAGGATGGCGAAGGGATCCTCGCGTAGCACGTCGAAACCATAGAACAGGATCCAGCCGAGGCGGCCGCCGGCAATCACGCCGATCGCGGCTAAAAAGATGAGGTCATCGACGTCGGTGGCTTTCCAGGTGGACCTTGGATCGGCAGCGCGCCGGCGCGCGAGCCACCAGCCCGCGACGAAACCGAACAC
>JALYJS010000153.1 GCA_030799345.1 Pseudomonadota bacterium
GTCTTCGGTGATCTGGCGGAAGTCCACGCCGAGCGAGCGCAGCTTGCGGTACAGGTGCGTGCGTTTCATGCCGACGCGCTTCGCGAGCAATCCCACCTTGCCATTGCACAGCATGAGCTGCTGCAGCAGGTAGGCCCGCTCGAACTGCTCGCGCGCTTCGCGCAGCGGCAGCGCCAGCAGGTCCTGCTTGACCAGCGGCTCATCGGGCGCCTGCTGCGTCACGAGCTGCTGCTCGATCTCGTCGAGCCCGATCTCTTCGGTTCCGCCGATGATCAGCAGCCGCTGCACGAGGTTGCGCAGTTCCCGGACATTGCCCGGCCACGGGTAATTACGCATCCGGTTCTGAGCGGCGACGGAGAAGCGCCGGAACGGCATGCCCTCCTCGTCGACCAGGCGGTCCACGTAGTGGCGCAACAGCTCCGGCACGTCCTCCGCGTACTCGCGCAAGGGCGGGATCCGGATAGTGATCACCTCGAGGTGCGCCAGCAAGTCACGGCGCAGCGCGCCGGGCGGATGGTCGTGGCCCGGCAGCGCGCCCGCGATGATGCGCATAGTGAATGTCATGCGCTGGCTGCCGCCTTCGCGCTGCCAACCGCCCTGCTCGAGATCGGCCAGCAGCACCCGTTGCGCGCCCGCCGAAAGATCCTCGACGCCGCCGAAGAACAATGTCCCGCCCGCGGCCTGCTCGAAACAGCCTGGCTCCGTCTGGCCGTTGGATTCGGAACCGCGGAGCCGCCGGGCGGCGGTCGCGTCGTCGAGGCTCGCACAGCTGACCGCAATGAACGGTCCCGCCGTACGTGGCCCGAGCGAATGCATGTAACGTGCAAACGCCTCGCGTCCCGTGCCGGGCTCGCCGACCAGCAGCACCGGCGCATCGTGACCTGCGACCTGCTGCACCTGCTCGCGCAGCTTCTGCATCAGGCGGCTCTTTCCGACCGGGGCCACCAGCGGCGGGATCAGCGTGCGCTGCGCCTGGCGCCGCCGGCGGCCGGCCTCGAGCGCGCGCTCGGCAGTGCGCAGGAGCTTGGCGATCGACAGGGGCTTCTCGACGAAATCGAAGGCGCCGAGGCGGGTCGCCTCGACCGCGGTCTCCACCGTGCCGTGGCCGGACAGCATCACCACCGGGCAGCGCAGAGTCTGTTTCTCCGACCATTCGCGCAGCAGCGTGATGCCGTCCGTATCCGGCATCCAGATATCGAGCAGAACGAGGTCCGGCTCCTGCAGGGCGCAGGCGCGGCGCGCGGCCGCGGCATCGGCCGCGACCTCGACTTCGTAGCCTTCCTCCGCGAGGATCTCGCTGACCAGACCGCGGATGTCGGCCTCGTCGTCGACGACGAGTATTCGGGGCGAACTCATGCTTTCTCTCTCCTCACCTCGGCGCGCCGCGCCTCCCGCGGCGCCGCCGGCAACGTGATGCGGATGCGGGCGCCGCCCTGCGGCGCGTTATCCAGTTCGACCTGGCCGCCATGTTCCTCGACGATCCGGCGCACGATCGCGAGGCCGAGGCCGGTGCCCTTGGGCTTCGTCGTCACATAGGGATCGAACGCCTGCTCGATCAGCTTGCCCTGGAATCCAGGGCCATTGTCGATCACC
Source organism: Pseudomonadota bacterium (assembly GCA_030799345.1). Classification (GTDB taxonomy): domain Bacteria; phylum Pseudomonadota; class Gammaproteobacteria; order Steroidobacterales; family Steroidobacteraceae; genus SCUD01. Next base: position 1,594 of record JALYJS010000153.1, read on the forward strand.
GTCAGCACGATCAGGTCACCCGCACGCTTCGTCTCGATCATGATGACAGGATTCGGCCGGCCGTCGAGCGCCTCGAGCGAGTTGGTCAGCAGGTTGTTCAGCAGCTGCCGCAATCGCCCCGGATCCGCCTCGAGTGCCGCTGCGCGCGGATCGAGCGAAAGGCCGAACGCGACCCGCGGGTCCTGCGAATGGTACAGGTCAGACACCTGGCGGATCAGCGCCGCCAGATCGAGTTCGCTGATGTGCAGTTCCGGCGTCTTCGCGTACTCGGAAAACGCCGCGACCATCTGCTTCATCGCCTCGACCTGCTGCACGATCGTGTGCGTCGACCGGTCCAGTAGTTCGGCCTCGGCCGGCTGCAGCCCGCGCATCAGCTTGCGCCGCATGCGCTCGGCGGAAAGCTGGATCGGCGTCAGCGGGTTGCGGATTTCGTGCGCCAGGCGGCGCGCCACTTCGCCCCAGGCCGCCTGGCGCTGGGCCTGCAGCAGCTGCGTTACCTCGTCGAACACGAGCACGATGCCGCCCGCGGTATCCGCGTCCCCGGGCAGCGCCGTCGAGGCGCACACCAGCTCGCGCCGTCCGCTGTCGCTGCGGAGCGTCACCTGATCGCGCCATTCGGTTTCACCCGCGGTCGCGTGCTGCTGCAGCACGGCATAGAGCTGGGACAGCAGCGGCTGGCCTGACGCCAGTTCGGCGAGCGGCCGACCGGCGGCGTCCGCGAAATCCACGTCGAGGATCGATCCGGCGGCCTGGTTTGCGACCCGCACCCGCAGGTCCGGTTCGAGCGAAATCACGCCGCTGGTCAGGCGCGCGAGGATCACCGCGAGCGCGGCGCGTTCGGACTCGACCGCGGCGCGGCTGCGCTCGGTTTCCTCGCGCGCGCGCGCGAGTTTCTTGGTCATGTCGTTGAACGAGGTGACCAGGTAGCCGATCTCGTCATGCGACGGGCGCGACAGCCGCGTGTCGAAATCGCCTTTTGCGACCGCGCGCGTTCCGGCGATCAGCTCCTGCACCGGCCGCACCAGCCGCTGCGAGAAATACAGCGCGCCGTACAGGGCCGCAAGCAGCGCCATCAGCAGCACCAGCGACAGCGTCAACACGAACGCCTGCTTCAGCGGCACGCGCAGGAACAGCAGGCGCCCGTATTCCTGGTAGGCGTCCTGCACGCTGGAGGCGAGATCCGCCAGCCGCTGCGGCACCGGGTAGGTCGCAACCAGAAGCCGCGCCGAGGTGACGCTCTGGTTGTCGCCGATCTGGGTCGCGGCCCGGATCAGATACCCGCCACCGCGCTCTGGCTCCAGGCTGACATGGGGATTGCCTTGCCGCAGTTGCAGCAGAAGCTCCGGCGGTGGCACGCCCGGCAATCCGTGCTGCACGCCGGCACGGCTGTAGCCTTCCGGATGACCGCCGGCCGAGGTGACGATCAGCTCGTCGGCGCCGGAACGGCGCAACTCCACGTCGAGCGCCGCATACAGCGAGCCGCCGGACAGGCCTTCGAGCCTGCGTGCGATGTTCTCGGTGCGGTCGAGGTATTCGCGCATGCGCAGGTCGAGCGCCGCGCGCGAGAGGCTTAGCGCATCTGACAGGCCGCTGCGCACCTCCGCGTGGAACCAGCTGTCGATGCCCCGTGTCAGGAACAACACCGAGAACGCGAACACGAGCAGCAGCGGCGCGACCGCGAGGCCGCCGAACATCAGGATGGTGCGGCCGCGCAGCCGCGAACCCGGAACGTGCCGGCGCCAGTCGCTGATGAAGTCCGCGAGCCGGCTCACGATCAGCGCGAGCAGTACGATGACGCCCGCGATGTTGATCAGATGGATCCACGGCTGCAACTGGCCGAAGCGTTGCGAACCTTCCGCCGTGACGGCGAGCAGCGCGAGCGCCGCGACCCATACGACGATGCCGATGCCGCCGATGAGCGGGAGCCAGCGCCGGATCATGGACGCACGCTCCAGGCATACCAGTCGGTGCTGCGCGACCAGCCTTGCCAGAACAGCAGGATGCGGATCGCCGCCGGCAGGTCGCCGATCTCGATGGACGCGCGCACACGCATGTCGAATCGCGCGTCCGCTGGTAGCGTGTCGCTGCCGGCGATCTCGAGACCACTGATGCGCGCGAGCGCTTCGAGCGCATCGGTCTCGGTCGCGTGACTTTCCTGCTCGCCCGCGGCGACGTCGGTGACGACGTAACGGTCCGAGATTGCGTCATGCGCAAGCTGCCACCGGCGCGTCAGCGCGACGACGGTCGCGTCCGGCAGGAACCGACGCTCGACACTTCCCTCCACCTCGAGTTCGAGTACCAGCGGCACGCCCTCGGCGAAGGCGTCACGGGCGGCGTCGGCAAGCAACAGGTCGAGCCGCACGTCGAGCCGCCAGACGTCGTCCGTGAGCTCGACGAACGCGTTCCTGATCTCGATGCGCCCTTCAGCGCTTTCCTGTGCGCCCGCGCCTGACGAAAGCAGTGCGCAGGCGAGTGCCGCGAAGATCAGAAACCCGGGATTTCGCCGCACTGACCGCACGCCGGTTCCTCAGGCCCGCTTCTCGAGGCAGGCGTAGTAGAAGCCATCGGCGTCCGCGCTGCCGCTCGGGAGCGCCCAGCCCGGCCCCGCATGTCGCCCCGGCAGGACGCCGGGCAGCAAAAGCCTAGCAGATTCGGTCACATCCGCCGCTTTCGGTTCGCTCCCCAGGAATGCCGCGACGACCTGTGCGTTCTCTGCGGCGAGCACCGAACAACTCGAGTAGACCAGCCGGCCGCCGGCGCCCAGCAACCCGAAATTCGCGGCCAGCAGCGCCGCCTGCCGCGCCGCGAAGCGGCCGATGTCATCGGGACGGCGCAGGATCTTGATGTCCGGGTGGCGCCGGATCACGCCCGTGCCCGAGCAGGGAACATCGAGCAGGATCCGGTCGAATGGCCGCCCGTCCCACCAGCGCGCGGGATCGAGCGCATCGCCGACGACGACCTGTGCGGTAAGACCCTGACGTGAGAGGTTCGACCGGATGCGCTCCGCGCGCGCCGCGTCAATGTCGAGCGCGACCAGCGAGCCGAGGTCCGGCGTCAGTTCCAGCAGGTGGCAGGCTTTACCGCCCGGCGCAGCGCAGGCATCGAGTACGCGCATGCCGCGTTCGGCGGCGACCATCGGCGCGGCGAGCTGCGCGGCCGCGTCCTGCACCGACAACTCACCGTCCGCGAAGCCGGGCAGAGAGCCGACGTCCATCGGCTGGTCGAGGCGCAGCGCCTGTGGCGCGAATGCGCTGGTTTGCGAAAAAATACCGGCTGCGTCGAGGCGTGCGCGATAGTCGTCGCGCGACGAACGCAGGCTATTAACCCGCAACCACATCGGCGGCTCAGCGTTGCCGGCGCCGGCGATCGATTCCCAATCCGCAGGCCAGTCGCGCTCGAGCGCAGCGAGCAGCCATTCGGGATGCGCGAGCCGCGCCTCGCGCACACGGTGCACCGCGGCAAGAACCGGTTCGCGCTCCCGCTGGAAGCGGCGCAGCAGCGCATTGACGAAGGCGGCGGCGCGCGGATGCCCGAGTTCGCGTGCCGCTTCGACCGTTTCGGACACGGCGGCATGCGCGGGCGTTGCGCCGTGCGCGAGCTGATACAGGCCGACCAGCGCAAGCGCCCGCACCTCGTGCGCGGGCGGCACGTCGGGCCGGGAGGACAGATGGGCGAGGCACGCCTCGAGCTCGAAAAACCAGCGCACCGTGCCGAAGGCAAGCGACTGGATTGCTGGCCGTGACGGCTGGTCGCGGGCTGCCTCCGCGATCGCCGCTTCGAGCCGGCGCCCCTCCGCCGCTACGGCGATAACCGCGCGCGCAGCCGCAGCCCGGATC
>JALYJS010000380.1 GCA_030799345.1 Pseudomonadota bacterium
CCTTTACATCGTGACGTTGACGGGCGAGGTCAGCGTAAAGCCGATGACGGTACCAGCCGGCAGTTCGACTTCGGTGCCGGTCTTGCGCGCGGCGACCGTTCCGGCCGCGGCGCCCAGCAGGCCGCCGATGATCTTGCCCTTGTCGCTGTCCACCTGATGCCCGATCACGGCGCCCGCGACCGCGCCGCCGGCGATCTTCGCCGCGTCGCGTCCCTTGTCGCTCTTCACTGCCACCTGCGTGACCGTGCCATTGACCTGCGTGTCGCTGCCGTCGGCCAGCGTCAGGTTGTCGAAGGTGAGCCCGAGTGTCGGCGTGCCGCCGATCTGCTTGCTGCCCGAGATCACTTCAGTGACCGAGCCCTGCAGCAGCGAGCCCGCCCGCGCGATCACCTTGCCGTCGACCACAAGATCGTTGGTCAGGTTCGCGGACACGCGATTGCCGACCTTCGCCGTCTTGGTCGAGAGGGCTGCCGGCAGCTGCACTTCGATCGAAGTGCCGCTCGGGACCGTGTAAGACTTCGGTCCGCTCGCGACAGGTGCCGGAGCAGGCGCCGGTGCGGGCGCCGTTGCCACTGGCGTCGGCGCAGGCCTGGGCCTGGCCGCTGCCGGAGCAGAGCTCTTCGCCAGCGCCGCTTCGCGCCGTGCGAGCTCCTGTTCTTTCTCCTTGAGCGCAAGCTCCGCTTCGCGGCGGTTGATCTCTTCCTGCCGGGAGGTCAGCGCCTCGTTCTCGTCAATCTGCGCCTGCACTGCGGGGTCTTCCGTGACAACCGCTTCTTCCGGGGCTTTCTTCCCGCAGGCCGAGAGCGCGAATGCCGCCAGCAGCAGCGGCAACAACGCGAGTGATTTTCTGTTCATCGTAATTCTCTCCATGGAACTCCCTGTTCGATCCGGTTACTTCATTGCTTCAGGAACTCGATGCGCTGGTACAGCGCTTCGAGTTCCGGTACGAACTGATTCCAGTTGGCCGCGGCCTCGTCGTAGAACCACTCCGGTCCCGCGAGCTTCTCGATGCGCAACTCCGTCTGCAGCAGGTAGTAGCGATCGCCGCGCGCCACCACCGCCATGCCGCGATACGAGTCGTTGCGCTTCAGATCGTAGCTATCCTTGATCGGCGTACCGAGCGGCGAACCATTCGGCACGTGAGCGACCGCAATCCAGGCCGGCTGGCCGGCAATCGTGCCCGCCTCGTCGCGCAGAACCTTCGCATCCGGCACGCTCACCTGGTAGAACCGCGGAAACCCCATGTCGCGGAACCAGTCTCCGAGCAACTTCGGGTCCGGGCTCGCACCATCGGCTGCCTTGTAGCCCTTGTTGTTCATGTAGAGCACGCCCTGCATGCGGCCCGCGCTGTCGATGAACGACACGGCGCCCGCTTTGTTGTTTGCGGGCTCCTGGCCGTCGGAAACGACCGGCTGATCGGGGAACGGCGAGGTGAGACGGAACAGCTTCCCGGGCGCGGTGTACACCCCATCGTTATAGCGTCCGTACAAGTGGCCTGATGTGACCGTCGCCGCACAAAGCAGTGGTGCCAGCGCGACGATGGCATAGAGCGCAATCTTGTTCATGGCAGCAGTTTACCCCCCAATTGGTGCAGCCTCGATTCCCAAGCCCACGTGGGACAACCGCTGCCCCGGGGGAGTTTCATCCTTATGGCACTTAAGCGGCCCCGCCCGGCCGGCTGCCGCTATTGCCAGCCCGCTCCCAGGCTTCTATCTCCGGCAGCCGCGCGACCAGGTAGCCCAGTTCGTTTACTCCATGCATCAGGCAGTGCCGCGCGAATGGATCGATCGCAAATGTCTGGCGCCGCCCGTCCGGCAGGATGACGATACCCGCGCCGATGTCGATCTCGACGCTGACGCCCGGGTTGGCGAGCAGCCATGCATGGCTGGGCTCGTCGATGCGCACCGGCACCAACCCGTTCTTCAGTGCATTGCTGAAGAAGATGTCGGCGATGGACGAGCTGATCACGGCGCGGATGCCGAAATCCCGCAATGCCCAGGCCGCGTGTTCGCGCGACGATCCGCCGCCGAAGTTGCGACCGGTAACCAGTATCGCCGCGCCCGCGGCTTCCGGCCGGTTCAGTGCGAATCCGGGTCGCGGCTTGCCGGCGCCGTCGAAGCGCCAATCAGCAAACAAAGCGCGCGAAAATCCGTCGCCCTCGATCGTCGTCAGGAAACGCGCCGGAAAAATCTGGTCCGTGTCGATATCGGATTCCGGCAGCACCACCGTGCGCGAGCGGATATGCGTGACGCCCGCCATCAGCGTGCGAACTCCCGCGGATCCGCCACGCGCCCCGCGATTGCCGCGGCGATCGCGGTGGCCGGACTCGCGAGCAGCGTGCGTGCGCCCTGGCCCTGGCGGCCTTCGAAATTCCGGTTGCTGGTGCTGACGACCGTGTGGCCCGCGGGCGCGGTGTCGCCGTTGATGCCGATACACATCGAGCAGCCCGATTCGCGCCACTCGGCGCCGGCGTCGGTAAAGACATCGTGCAGGCCTTCCGCCTCCGCCGCCTGCTTCACCTGCTGCGAACCGGGCACGACCAGCAGGCGCAGGCCACGCGCGATTTTCCGGCCTTTCAGCATCGTCGCTGCCATGCGCAGGTCCGACAGCCGCGCATTCGTGCAACTGCCGATGAAGACGACGTCCACGGGCTTGCCGAGGAGCGCGTCGCCCGGCACGAAGCCCATGTAGCGCATCGCCTGCCGGAAGCTGTCGTCGTCGCGCTTCGGGATGGTGCCGCCGATCGGTATCACCATGCCGGGATTCGTGCCGTAGCTGATCATCGGCTCGATCACGCCCGCATCCACTGCTATCTCGCGATCGAAAGTTGCCCCTTCGTCGCTCGCGAGCGCACGCCAGCGCTCGATTGCGCGCTCGCGCTCCGCCCCTGCCGGCGCCCGTGGCCGGCCGCGCAGGTATTCGAAGGTGGTCTCATCCGGCGCGATCATTCCTGCGCGCGCACCGGCCTCGATGGACATGTTGCAGACGGTCATGCGCTCGTCCATCGACAGCGCACGGATCGTGCCGCCGCGGTACTCGATCACCTGCCCGGCGCCGCCCGCGACTCCGATCTGGCCGATGATCGCAAGCACCAGGTCCTTCGCGCCGACGCCCGCGCCGAGTCGGCCTTCGATCGTGATCGCGAGCGTCTTCGGCTTGCGCTGCAGCAGGCACTGGGTGGCAAACACGTGGGCCACTTCCGTCGTGCCGATGCCGAAGGCCAGCGTGCCGAATGCGCCATGCGTGCTCGTGTGGCTGTCGCCGCAGACGATGGTCATGCCGGGCTGAGTCAGGCCGAGCTCGGGGCCGATCACGTGCACGATGCCGCGCCGCCCGTCGCCGAGGCCAAAGAGCTCGACGCCGAAATCCCGGGCATTGCGCTCGAGTTCCGCGACCTGGCGCGCGGCGGACTCGACCCGGATGGGCACGCCGCCGAAAACCTGCCGGCTGTCGGTCGGCGTCGAATGGTCGAGGGTCGCGAGCGTGCGGTCCGGCCGGCGCACGGCAAGGCCTTGTGCCCGGAGTTGCGCAAAGGCCTGCGGCGACGTGACTTCGTGGGTCAGGTGCAGGTCCACGTAGAGTACGGCCGGCGTTTCGGCCGTCTCCGGCACCACTTCGTGGGCGCTCCAGATCTTCTCGAATAGCGTTCGGCGGGTCATGCGGATGGCCAGTGTAGCGGGCGCTGCGTGTATACCGTCATCCCTTGAAACTCGAATATTGCGGGTACATTGAGGCAGAGAGTATGATCCGGGCGCCTCTTTTGTATACAACGACGGGGGATTCCATGCCGCACTTCGCCCGACCGACCACGGTTCTTGGCCTCGCCATCGCGAGCGTGCTGGGTGCCGGCAGCGCCGCCGCGCAATCCGCCCTGCCGGAGGTCGTCGTCACGGCCCGCCAGCGTGCCGAGAGGATCGAGGACGTGCCGGTCACGGTCCAGGCCTTCACCGAGGCGGAGATCACCTCGGCCGGCATCGAGCGGCCGCAGGACTTCATCGCGCTGACGCCGGGTGTCGCGCAAGTGCAGACCGCGGAAGCCGGGGACCTGCAGGTCGTGATCCGCGGCATCAACACGGGCCGCGATGCGGAAACGAATTTCGCGCTGGTCGTGGACGGCGTGCTGCAGACCAATCCCAATGCGCTCAATCAGGAGC
>JALYJS010000383.1 GCA_030799345.1 Pseudomonadota bacterium
GGGGCGCGCCGAGCGATTCGGCGACGGCCCGCAGACGCGCCTCGCTCACCTGCCCCGGCTGGATCACCAGCGTGCGTTCGAATTCGTCCTGTTCAGTGTCTTCGACCTGGCTGTCGACAAAGCGCAGGTGATGATGACCGATCGTGATGACGTCACCGTGGGTCAGGGCATGCTTCTTGATCAGCTTGCCATTCACGTAGGTGCCGTTCGTGCTGTTCAGGTCCTCCAGGAAGGAGTCGTTCAGGATATTGATGATCAGCCCGTGATGGCCGCTGACCGCCGCATTGTCGATGCGGACGTCATTGTCCGGCAGGCGGCCGACCGTATACCGTTCCTTGGTCATGTTGTATTCGGCCATGACCTGGCCATCCAGACTCAAGATAAGCCGCGCCATCGTCTCCCTCGCCCCCGGTTAGCCGAACCAGGCCAATATTCTGTCAAGTATGCCGCGCCGCGCGGGGAAAAGTTCGACCACCTGCGTCAGCACGATCGAGATGTTGTCCCTGCCACCGCTATCATTGGCCAACTGCACCAATTGTCTAGCGACTGTATCAAGGTTCGCTCCGAAAGTACTGATTGTTAAGTGAATATCCTCGTCCTCCACCATGTCGGTGAGGCCGTCGGAACAGAGCACCAGCCAGTCGCCCGGCTCGACCGGGAGTTCGTGCACCTCGACGTCGACGGTCGACTCCACGCCCAGGGCACGGGTCACGTAGTTCTTGTTGGTTGCGCGCTGCGCTTCCTCGGCCGAATAAAACCCGCGATCGACCAGCTCCTGCAGCAGCGAGTGGTCCATCGTGAGCTGCTCGAACGTGTCCTTGCGCAACCGGTACAGACGGGAATCGCCGACATGCGCAACCGTGATCCGGTTGTCGTGCAGCAGCGCGGCGACGACCGTGGTGCCCATGCCCTCGCACTGGGTCTGGGTCTTTGAAGTCTGGTGGATGATCTTGTTGGCGCGGGCGATGGCGTCGCGGAGGATGATGCTCGGCCGGTGCAGCCCGGTCGCCTTGTCGGTGCCGTCCAGCTCCTGCGCGACAAAGGCCTCGCGCACCAGGTTCTGGATGGTCTTGACCGCAATGCCGCTCGCCACTTCGCCGGCGTTGTAGCCGCCCATGCCGTCGGCCAGCACGTAGAGACCGATGTCGGCGTCGAGCGCGATCGAGTCTTCGTTGTGCTCGCGAACCTTGCCCGTATCGGACAAGCCGACCGCCTGCACGCGATTGCGCAGTGAAACGTAGCGGCCCATCAGCGCAGCGCCGGGTCGATGTTGCGGGCGCAGTCGCGCAGCGCCTGTGCCATCTCGGCACCGGTGCGAAAGCGCATGTCGGGATCCTTCTCGAGCGCACGATCGATGACCGCCGACAGCGCCGCCGGCAGGTCCGGCCGGACCACGCTCAATGGGGGATGCGGCTCGGCGGAAATCTTCTGCATCAGGCCCGGGATCGAGTCGGAACGGAACGGCAGCATCCCGGTAAGCAGCTGGAACAAGGTGACACCTAGGGAGAACAGGTCCGACTGCGCGGTAACCGGCCGCGCGTCGAGCTGCTCCGGCGCCATGTAGGAGGGTGATCCCAAGATGACTCCAGTGCGTGTCGCCCGGCTGTTCTCCAGCCTCGCGACGCCGAAATCCATGACGCGCACGCGGCGGTTCTTCTGGTCGAACACGATATTTGCCGGCTTGATGTCACGGTGGATCACGCCGCGCTGGTGCGCGAAATAGAGTGCGTCGGCCACCCGTGCGCACATCTCGCAGACGAGACGCGGCGGCAGCATGCGTCCTTCGATGGCATGGGTTGCCAGATTGACGCCCTCGACATATTCCATCGCGAGGTACACGAGTCCTTCGTGTTCGCCGGCCTCGCGAATCTCGACGATGTCCGGATGGGCGAGCGATCCCGCCGCGTCGGCCTCGCGCAGCAGGCGCAGCTTGGCTTCGTCCAGCAGGTCGTCCGGCCAGTCGTCCGTGAGCGTGAGCGTCTTGAGTGCGATCTCGTTGCCGTTGCGCTCATCGAGCGCCTTGTAGACGGTCGCGGTCGCGCCGCGTCCAAGCTGCTGCTGCAGGCGGAAATGATGGAACAGCTGGCCGGTACGCAAAGCCTGGCCGCGCCCCGACTGCGTGGGCGACAGAGCCGCAAGAGAAGCGGGTTGCTCCTTTACGGCAATTGCGAGCGGCTTGCCAATTTTCGGAGGCGGATCGCTGGCCTTCTTGCCTGCCGAACCCGAAAGGTTGCGCAGCCAGCCGCCGCGGCTCGATTCGTCAGGCATGCGACGTCGGTCCGTGACCACCCTGTTCCACGAATCATAAACGGGCCACGCTCCCGCCGATACAGCCAGGGGCCGGAATTTCAATGTGTTATGGGTCAAACCGCGACCTGGCCCGCAATCCCGCAGCGGCATAACGCGCGAGCGAACGCATGCTAGCATCGCCGCTCCCGCGTTCCGGACCGACATGGCCAAGCCGCGCACAGTTTTTGTCTGTTCCGCCTGCGGCGCCGATGCGCCGCGCTGGGCGGGGCAATGTTCTGCCTGCGGAGAATGGAACACGCTGACTTCGTTTACCGAGTCGCGCGCGACCCGGGCACTTGCCAGTGTCGGGCCTGCTGCGCCGGCGCAATCCATCGCAGGGCTCGCCGGCGCCGAGGAAACGCGCCTCGCTACCGGCTTCGCCGAACTCGACCGCGTCATCGGCGGCGGGCTGGTGCCGGGATCCGTGATCCTGATCGGCGGCGATCCCGGCATCGGCAAGTCGACGCTGCTCCTGCAGTGCGCCGCGACGCTATCGCGGGATCACGCGGTGCTGTACGCGACCGGCGAGGAGTCGGTCCGCCAGGTCGCCGATCGCGCACGGCGCCTGTCAGTCGATGCCGGCGCAATGTCGCTCGTCGCCGAGACCGGCGTGGAACGGATCCTCGCATTGTCCGCCGAAGCTCGCGCCCGCGTGCTCGTGATCGATTCGATCCAGACGATGTCAGTGGCCGGCGTCGAGGCGGCGCCGGGCGCGGTCACGCAACTGCGCGAATCCACGGCGGCACTGGTCAGGCATGCCAAGTCGAGCGGGACGGCGGTGCTCCTGATCGGTCATGTCACCCGCGAAGGCGTCATCGCGGGACCGCGCGTGCTGGAGCACATGGTGGACACGGTGCTCTATTTCGAGAGCGACTCCGGCAGCCGGTTCCGCGTCATCCGCTCGGTGAAGAACCGTTTCGGCGCGGCGAACGAGATCGGTGTTTTCGCGATGGAAGAGCGCGGACTCCGCGAGGTACGCAATCCGTCGGCCATCTTCCTGTCCCGGGGCACCGAGCCGGTGCCGGGCTCGGTCGTGACGGTCGCGCGCGAAGGCACGCGGCAGATGCTGATCGAGGTCCAGGCACTGGTCGATGCGAGCCAGCTGGCCAACCCGCGTCGTGTCGCCGTCGGCTTCGAATCCAACCGGGTGGCGCTACTCCTCGCGGTGATGCATCGCCACGCCGGCGTCGCTTTGGCCGCGCATGACGTCTTCGTCAATGTCGTGGGCGGCGTGCGGCTCGCGGAGACTGCCGCCGACCTGGCAGTCGTCGCGGCGCTCGCGTCGAGCCTGACCGGCGCGCCTTTGCCGCAGGATGTCGCCGTGTTCGGGGAGATCGGGCTGACCGGCGAGATCCGGCCCGTGCCGTACGGAGAGGAGCGGTTGCGCGAAGCGGCCAAGCATGGATTCCGCCGCGCGGTCGTGCCGCGCGCGAATGCACCGCGCCAGCCCGTGCCGGGCATCGAGGTCGTCGCGGCCGGGCGCATCACCGAGGCGCTCGCGGCTTTCGGCTGACGGTCAGCTTTCGGTTGCTGCCGGCCAGATGCGCGCGGTGCGCACGGCGTTTTCGGCGACCTGTAGCACCTCGATCGTATG
>JALYJS010000403.1 GCA_030799345.1 Pseudomonadota bacterium
GGCCCAGCGCAGCTCAGCCCCGAGCGCCGCGAGCGTCTCTATCAGGACCGCGGTCTGGATGGTCATGTGCAGCGAACCCGCGATGCGGGCGCCGGCGAGCGGGCGGGTGTGGCCGAATTCCTCGCGCACGGACATCAGGCCCGGCATCTCGGTTTCGGCAATGGCGATTTCGCGCCGGCCCCACTGGGCCTGCGACATGTCGGCGACTTGAAAGTCCTTGAATTTCGGGTTGATGACGGCATTCATGGTCGATTCTCTCCTTTGCGAGCGAGAGCGCCGTTGTCCCTTGGGGTTCCCGAGCCTGGCAGGCGGAAGCCTGTTGCAACGCTCCTCGGGAACCGGGTATTCAAATTCCTGCGGCCTTTCTCAAAGCCTCCGCGCGGTCCGTGCGTTCCCACGAGAACGCGGTAAATGTCGGGCCGGGCTTTCGGGCTGTCCCTTTCGATCCGCCCGGCTCATCGTAGTTCATCTCGACCGGCTCGCGCCCGAAGTGCCCGCAGGCGGCGGTCGCCCGGTACATCGGGTGGATCAGGTCGAGCATCTTCATGATGCCCCAGGGGCGCAGGTCGAAATGTGAACGAACCAGCTTTTCAATGCGCTCGTCGCTGACCATGCCGGTGCCGAAGGTCTGCACCGAAATGGATGTGGGACGCGCCACGCCGATGGCGTAGGACACCTGGATTTCGCAGCGGCTCGCGAGCCCGGCCGCCACCAGGTTCTTTGCGACATATCGCGCCGCATACGCCGCCGAGCGGTCCACCTTCGACGGATCCTTGCCGGAAAAAGCACCGCCGCCGTGACGTGCCATGCCGCCATAGGTGTCCACGATGATCTTGCGCCCGGTCAGCCCGCAATCGCCCACGGGTCCGCCGATCACGAACCGGCCGGTCGGATTGATGTGGAATTTCGTGCGCTTGCTGATCCAGCGCTGCGGCAGCACGGGCTTGATGATCTCTTCCATGACGGCTTCGCGCAGGTCTTTCTGCCGCACTTCGGGGCTGTGCTGGGTGGACAATACGACGGCCTCGATGCCGACCGGACGGTCGTCTTCATAGACGAACGTGAGCTGGCTCTTGGCATCCGGCCGCAGCCACGGCAATGCCGCGTGGCGGCCTTTGCGCACTTTGGCCTGGCGTTCGACCAGCTTGTGCGCATAGTGGATCGGCGCCGGCATCAGTGCCCGCGTCTCGTTGGTCGCATAGCCGAACATGAGTCCCTGGTCGCCCGCTCCCTGGTTCTCGGGATTGCTGCGATCGACGCCCTGGGCGATGTCCGAGGATTGCTTGCCGATGACGTTGACGACACCGCAGGTGCGGCCGTCGAAACCGACGGTCGAGGACGTGTAGCCGATGTCGCAGATGACGGCGCGCACCAGTGCTTCGAGATCAATCCAGGCCGAGGTCGTGATCTCGCCGGCTATTACCGCAACGCCGGTCTTGACGAGTGTTTCGCAGGCGACGCGCGCGCGCGGGTCGCGGGCGAGCAGTGCGTCGAGCACCGCGTCCGATATCTGGTCGGCCACCTTGTCAGGATGGCCTTCGGAGACGCTCTCCGAGGTGAATAGATGGCGCCCGGGCATCGAAAAATTATACGTCATCAGGGACAATGGCGGTTTGCCGCCGGAGTGCCCAGATGCCCAGCCGCCGCGAGCTCGCCAATGCCATCCGGGCCCTCAGCATGGATGCCGTGCAGCGGGCCAATTCCGGGCATCCCGGCATGCCAATGGGCATGGCGGACATCGCCGAGGTGCTCTGGCGCGGCTTCCTGAAGCACAATCCGGGCAATCCGCGCTGGGCTGACCGCGACCGTTTTGTGCTGTCGAACGGCCACGGTTCGATGCTGCTGTATTCAGTGCTGCACCTCACCGGCTACCCGCTGTCGCTCGACGAATTACGCCAGTTCCGGCAGCTCGGATCGCGTACTGCCGGTCATCCGGAACACGAGATCGGCATCGGCATCGAGACCACGACCGGCCCGCTCGGCCAGGGCCTCGCGAATGCCGTCGGCATGGCGCTGGCCGAGAAGATGCTGGCGGCGGAGTTCAACCGGCCGCGTCATACAGTCGTCGACCACCATACCTGGGTATTCCTGGGCGACGGCTGCCTGATGGAGGGCATTTCCCATGAGGCCTGTTCGCTCGCCGGCACCTGGGGTCTTGGCAAGCTGATCGCTTTCTATGACGACAACGGCATATCGATCGACGGCGAGGTGTCGGGCTGGTTCACGGACGACACGCCAAAGCGCTTCGAAGCCTACGGCTGGCAGGTCATTCGCGCGGTGGACGGACACGATCCGGATGCGGTCCTGAAGGCGATCCGCAAGGCGAAGCGCGAGCAATCCAGGCCGACCCTGATCTGCTGCAAGACCATCATCGGCTTCGGCGCGCCGAACAAGCAGGGCAGGGAGGAATGCCACGGTGCGGCGCTTGGCGCCGACGAAGTCGCGCTCGCGCGCAAGACGCTGGACTGGCCGCACGAGGCGTTTGTCGTGCCGGACGAGATCCGCGCGGCCTGGGACGCCCGGGCCGCCGGCAAGCGGACCGAAAATCGCTGGCGCCGGCGATTCAAGGCTTACCAGAAGGAACACCCGGAGCTTGCCGCGGAGTTCCTGCGCCGGATCGAGGCGCGGGTGCCGGAGGATTTCGAGGCGCTGATCGCGGATGGCGCGGCTGCGGCGCAGGCTGCGGGGCAGCCGGTCGCGACCCGACAGAGTTCGCAGGCGGTCCTGAACGGGCTCGGCGCGCGTTTGCCGGAACTGCTTGGCGGTTCCGCGGATCTCACCGGTTCCAACAATACGCGCATCAAGGGGACGGAACCCTTTATAGCCACGAGCAGCGAGGGCCGCTATCTGCACTACGGCGTGCGCGAGTTCGGCATGGGCGCGATCATGAACGGCATCGCGCTGCATGGCGGCTACATTCCATTCGGGGGCACATTCCTCGTGTTCTCGGATTACGCGCGCAGTTCGCTGCGCATGGCCGCCATCATCGAGACCGGCAGCATTTTCGTGCTGACGCACGACTCTATCGGGCTCGGCGAAGACGGTCCGACGCACCAGCCCGTCGAGCATCTCGCATCGCTGCGGATGATTCCGCGCATGGAAGTGTGGCGTCCCTGCGATACCGCCGAAACCTGGGTCGCGTGGGGCGCCGCGATTGCCCGGCGGCATGCGCCAACCGTGCTTGCACTCACGCGCCAGTCCTTGCCGCCGCAGGCACGCGATGCGACGCAGCTCGATGCGATCCGGCGCGGCGGCTACGTGCTCGCCGACTGCGCCGGCCGGCCGGACTGCATCCTGATCGCGACCGGCTCGGAAGTGGGGATTGCAGTCGACGCGGCACGCGAGCTGACCGGCCGCGGGCGGCAGGTGCGGGTCGTTTCGATGCCCTGCACGAGCGTGTTCGATGCGCAGGAGCCAGCCTGGCGTGAAAGCGTGCTTCCCGCCGACGTCGCATGCCGTGTCGCGATCGAAGCAGGTGTCGCGGAAGGCTGGTGGCGCTACGTGGGGGCGCAAGGCGCCGTGATCGGGCTCGCGCGCTTCGGCGCCTCCGGCCAGGGCAAGGATCTATTCCGGCATTTCGGATTCACCGCGGAAGCCGTCGTCGCGACGGCCGAGGCGATGCTGACCAATGGAGTGACATGATATGGCGATCAATGTAGGCATCAACGGATACGGACGCATCGGGCGCAACGTGCTGCGGGCCGTCTATGAGTCGAACCGCAGCAAGGAACTGCGCATCGTCGCGATAAATGACCTCGGCGACGCCAACACGAATGCGCACCTGACGCGCCATGACACGGCCCACGGACCGTTCCCCGGCCAGGTCACCGTGGAAGGCGATCACATGGTCGTCAACGGCGAGCGCATCCGCGTGCTCGCGGAACGCGATCCGTCGAAGCTGCCCTGGGGCGAGCTCGGCGTCGATATCGTGCTCGAATGCACCGGGCTCTTTTCCAGCAAGGAAAAAGCCTCGAAACATCTCGCGGGCGGCGCAAAGAAAGTCGTCGTTTCGGCGCCGGGAGACGGCGTGGATGCGACCATCGTCTACGGCGTGAACCACGACAAGCTGCGCGGCGACATGACCGTGATCTCCAATGCCTCCTGCACGACGAACTGCCTTGCGCCGCTCGTGAAGCCTCTGCATGACGGCCTGGGCGTGGTCAGCGGCATCATGACGACGATCCATGCCTATACCAACGACCAGGTGCTGACCGACGTGTATCACAGCGACCTGCGGCGCGCGCGCTCGGCGACCATGTCCATGATCCCCACCAAGACCGGTGCGGCCGCATCGGTAGGCCTCGTGCTGCCGGAATTGAAGGGCAAGCTCGACGGCTTTTCCGTGCGCGTGCCGACCATCAACGTCTCGTTCGTCGACCTGACCTTTCTCGCGAAGCGCGAGACCACGGCCAAGGAGATCAATGACCTGCTGCGCAAGGCATCCGAGGGCAGCCTGAAGGGAATCCTCGACTACACCGAAGAGCCGCTGGTCTCGATCGACTTCAACCACAACCCGGCGTCGGGCACGGTGGACGCGCAGCTCACCAAGGTGCTGGGCGGCACGCTGGTGAAGGTCTGCGCCTGGTACGACAACGAGTGGGGTTTCTCGAATCGCATGCTGGACACGACGCTCGCGTGGTCACGCGCGTGAAGCGGATGGCGGATCTCGACCTCGCCGGCAAGCGGGTGCTGATCCGCGAGGACCTGAATGTGCCGGTGGCAGACGGCAAGGTCACGAGCGATGCACGCATCCGTGCCGCGTTGCCGACGATCCGGCTCGCGCTCGACCGGGGCGCGCGCGTGATGGTGATGTCGCATCTCGGTCGTCCAAAAGAAGGCGCGCACGATCCGGCAGCGTCGCTCGCGCCGGTTGCGGAGTGCCTGTCGGCATTGCTCGGTGTCAAGGTGCGCCTTGCCATGGGTCCGCTCGACAACGTGACCGCTGAGCCGGGCGAAGTCGTGCTGCTCGAAAACGTGCGCTTCAACAAGGGCGAGAAGGCGGACGACGAGGCGCTTGCAAAGCGCATGGCCGCACTCTGCGACGTGTTCGTCATGGACGCATTCGGAACCGCGCATCGCGCGGAGGCAAGTACGCACGGCGTTGCGCTGCAGGCGCCAATCGCCTGTGCCGGGCCGCTGCTGGTTGCCGAACTCGAGGCGCTCGGGCGCGTGATGCGCGATCCGGCGCGGCCACTGGTTGCGGTGGTCGGCGGCTCGAAGGTCTCCACGAAGCTCTCCGTGCTCGAGAACCTGATCGGTCAGGTTGACCAGCTCGTGGTCGGCGGCGGCATCGCGAATACCTTTCTCGCCGCGACCGGCCTTTCCGTCGGCAAGTCCCTGCACGAACCCGACATGGTGGATATCGCGAAGCGGCTGCTGGTCGAGGCGGGGCGGCACAATGTCGGGCTGCCGCTGCCGCAGGACGTCGTGGTCGCACGCGAGTTCGCAGCGACCGCAAAGGCGGAAGTGCGCGCAGCGTCGGCGGTCGCCGCCGACGAGATGATCCTCGATATCGGGCCGGTGTCCGCGGACCTCATCGCGGCAATCATCCTGAAGGCGGGCACCGTCATCTGGAACGGCCCGCTCGGCGTGTTCGAGTTCGACGCTTTCGGCGAGGGCACGCGGGTGCTCGCCGAGGCGATCGCCCGCAGTCCGGCGTACTCGGTCGCGGGCGGCGGTGATACGCTCGCCGCGATCGAGAAATATGGCATCGAGGACAGGATTTCTTATATTTCGACCGGCGGCGGCGCCTTCCTCGAGTTCGTCGAGGGCAAGACGCTGCCGGCGGTAGCGGCGCTCGAACGGCGCGCGTAGCGCCCGCCGCAATCTGCGAGGGGCCATGGCAAGACGCACCAAGATCGTCGCGACGCTCGGGCCGGCCACCGACAATGAGCGCGCGCTCGACGACCTGATGGCGGCCGGTGTGGATCTGGTGCGCGTCAACTTTTCCCACGGCAGTTTCGAAGACCATGCAAAGCGCATTGCGGGTACGCGCGCCGCCGCTGCGCGTGCCGGCCGGGTGGTGGGCATCCTCGGCGACCTGCGCGGCCCGAAAGTCCGCATCGAGCGCTTTGCGATCGGCAAGGCAATGCTGGTCGATGGCGAGTCATTCACTCTCGATCCGGCATTCGATCCCAGGGCGGGCACCGATCGCATCGTCGGTGTTGCGTATGAATCGCTGCCGCGGGACGTGCGTTTCGGGGACACGCTGCTGCTGAACGACGGCCTGATTTCGCTCGAGGTCACCGGCATCGAAGGCACGAAGGTGCAGACACGCGTGCTGACGGGCGGCGAGCTGTCGGACCTGAAAGGCCTGAACAAGCTGGGCGGCGGCCTGTCTGCCGGTGCATTGACCTCGAAGGACCGAGAGGACGTCCGCATGGCGGCCGAGCTCGGCGTCGATTACCTGGCGGTATCCTTCGTGCGCGATCGTGAAGACATCGTCGAGGCCTGGGATCTGCTGCGCGCGGCCGGCGGCGAGGGACGCATCGTCGCGAAGATCGAACGGCGCGAGGCCATCGACAACCTGGAGGAGATCATCGACACCAGCGCCGCCGTCATGGTCGCGCGCGGGGATCTCGGCATCGAGGTCGGCTATGCGGAACTGACCGGATTGCAGAAGCACATCATCGAGCGCGCACGGGCGAAGAGCCGCCTCGTGATCACCGCGACGCAGATGATGGAGTCGATGATCCACGCACCGGTGCCGACGCGCGCCGAGGTGTCGGACGTCGCAAACGCCGTGATGGACGACACGGATGCCGTGATGCTGTCCGCCGAGACCGCTGTCGGGCGGCATCCGGGGCGCGTCGTGCGCGCGATGGCGCAGGTCATCGAGGGCGCGGAGAAATGGCAGACCACCAATCGCCCGGACCTGCGCCTGGCGGGCCAGTTCAAGCGCACCGACGAGGCGATCGCCGCGGCCGTGATGTATACGGCGAATCATCTCGTCGTGCGCGCGATCGTCGCGCTGACTGAATCCGGCTCGACCGCGCTCTGGATGTCGCGCATCCGCTCGGACATACCGATCTATGCCTTTACGCGCCACGCAGGGACGCAACGGCGCGTGACGCTTTATCGCGGCGTGTACCCGGTGGACTTCGACGTCACGCATCCGCGGCCGGAACGGATGTACCCCGCCATTTTCGAGCGTCTGATCGCCGACGGTCTGGCAGCCGAAGGCGACCTGATCATTGTGACCACGGGCGAGTTCTCGGGCGTCACCGGGGGCACGAACTCGATGAAGATCATCCAGGTGCAGCGCCAGCCGGCATGACAAAGGGGTCGCATCCCCGATTGCGGCTGATCCACTGGGGTCTCGGCGCTTCCCTAGTGATCGTGGTGCTTGCAATCCTGGCGGGCTGGCTCGCCCTGCGCGCCAGCCTGCCGCAGCTGGACGGAGAGTCGACGCTTGCCGGCCTCGGAGCGGCAGTTTCGATCGAGCGCGACGAGCTTGGCGTTCCCGTGATCCGTGGCACCACACGCGCGGATGTCGCGCGCGCTACCGGCTATGCGCATGCCCAGGACCGGTTCTTCCAGATGGACCTCTTGCGCCGCACCGGCGCGGGCGAACTGGCCGCGTTGCTGGGTGCGGACCTGCTCGACACCGACCGGCGCCTGCGCATTCATCAGTTTCGGAGCCGCGCCCAGGAAGCGCTGGCGGCGCTCGATGAAAGGGAGCGGGCACTGCTCGAGGCGTATGCGGGTGGAGTCAATGCGGCG
>JALYJS010000432.1 GCA_030799345.1 Pseudomonadota bacterium
ATCGCGCCGAAGCGGCAGCGCCGCCGACGGCCAGCGCAGTGCCGGAGGACGCAGGCCGTACCGTCCGGAAGGGACGCATCGCCGTGGCGCTGGCGATCCTGTTGAGCCTCACCTGGTATCTGCTCGCCGATCGGTTCACCCCCTATACGACCCAGGCCCGGGTCGAGGGATATGTCGTCGGCATCGCACCACAGGTCGCCGGCAAAGTGACCAAGGTGCTGGTCAGCAATAACGAAGAGGTGGCGGAAGGCCAGCCGCTGTTCGAAATCGACCGCTCGCAGTATCAGATCGCGCTGGATCGGGCAAAGTCCGACCTCGCTGGCGCCGGCAAGCAGGTCGGCGCCGGCAGCGCCGTCGTCAATGCCGCGCGCGCCAATCTGCTGGCGGCGCGGGCCAACGAGCGCAAGGCGCAACAGGACGCGGCGCGGCTGGCGCGCCTTTACGAAGAAGACCCCGGCACCATTTCGGTGCGCCGCCTGGAAGTGGCACAGGCAACTCGCGAACAGGCGCAGGCACAGGTGACGGCCGCCGAAGCCGACATCCAGCGGGCGATCGAGCAGATGGGCGGCGACGACTCCGCGAACAACACCATCCTGAATACTGCGCTGACGGCGGTCGCCAAAGCGGAACTGGATCTTTCGAACACGGTGGTCAGGGCCCCGTCCCGTGGCGTCATCACGGATTTGCGGTCGGACGTCGGGCAGTTCGCGGGCACCGGCAGCCCGGTCCTGACCCTCGTCGTGATGCACGACGTCTGGATCAACGCCGAGTTCACCGAAAACAATCTGGGTCGTGTCCAGGTCGGCACGCCGGTGGAGATCCTGTTCGACGTGCTGCCGGGGCGCATATTCCGCGGCGAAGTACGCAGTATCGGACTCGGTACGAGCCCCGGCCGCAACCAGCCGGTGGGTTCCCTGCCCACTATCCAGAACGACCGCGACTGGCTGCGCCAGGCACAACGCTTCCCGGTGATCATCGGCTTCGACAGCGCCCAGCATGAAGAACTGCGGCGTCAGCTTCGCATCGGCGGCCAGGCGTCCGTGATCGCCTACAGCGAAGGTACCACCGTGTTGAAGCTGCTCGGCAAGGCCTACATCCGCATCGCCAGCTGGTTCTCGTATGCCTATTGAGCGGGACTGACCATGATGCCGCTCGGCGCCCGGCGCACGTTCCGTCTCGCCTCGGTCGTCGCCTTGTCGCTCGCCATCGCCTACGGCCTCGACATGCCGCTGCCGTTCTTCGCCCCGCTGTTCGGATTGCTGCTCACGGCCACGCCCGGCCCCCCGCTGGGAGTGAAAGGCCTCCTGGGCCTGACGCTGGTCGTCATGATCACGCTCGGCATCGGGCTGGTGCTGACACCGCTGCTCGGAAAATACCCGCTGCCGGCGTTGCTGATCATCGCCTGCGGCCTTTACTTCGCCACCGTCGTGACCGTCGGCATGCGCAAAGACCTGGTCGGAGCGCTGCTCGCCGTCGGCTTCACCCTGATCCCCGCCGCGGGGCTGGTGGAATACGCCCTGGCCGTCACGCTCATCAAGGCCCTGCTGCTCGGCATCGCGGTCGCGATCGTCAGCCAGTTGATCGTCTATCCGTTCTTTCCCGAAGACGCGCAGAACGTCGTCAAGCCCACGCCTCCCCCGGTCGACGCGGAACACACGCGGTGGATCGCGGCCCGCGCCGTCGTGATCGTGCTGCCGCCCGTGCTGATGGCGTTTTCCAATCCGGCGCTGTACCTGCCGATGATCATGAAAACCGTGCTGCTGTCCCAGCAGGGCTCGGTCGCCAGCGCACGAACCGCCGGCCGCGACCTGCTGGGCGCCGTATTCCTCGCCGGCGTGATCGCAATCCTGTTCTGGTTCGCACTGAAAATACTCCCGAACCTGTGGATGTTCTTCCTGTTGATGCTGCTGTTCGGCATCTACTTCGCGGCCCGGATATACCGGGTGACCGCCAGCCGCTTTTCCGCGCCATTCTGGATCGACGTGGTCATCAACCTGCTGATCCTGCTGGGTCCCGCCGTGGAAGACAGCGCGAACGGCAAGGACCCCTACAAGGCGTTCGCCGTCCGCTTCAGCCTGTTCGTCGCCGTGACGCTGTACGCCTGGGCGGCGATCGTGGCGCTGGAGTGGCTGCGCGCCCGCCGGCGCGGCGCTCAACCCGTGCTTGAACGTGTTGCGGAGGCGAACTGATGGTCAGAATCCTGCTGATCGGCCTGCCCGTCATGACGTTGTGCCTGCTGCTGCAGTCAATACTGCTGGTCGTGGCGCTGCGCTATTACGCTCGCCGCGAACGGCTGGTAGGCCGGGTGACAACCTGGTCCACGCTGATGGCGATTAATGCCGTCATGACGCTGCTGGTGCTCGGCAATCTGGCCCAGCTCCTGATCTGGGCTGTCGTCTTCAAGATGCTCGGGGAATTCGAGACGCTGCGTGAGGCCGTGTATCACTCGGCGGTCAACTTCGCCACGCTCGGCTATGGCGACCTGGTCATGTCGGAGCGGAACCGGTTTCTCGGCCCACTGGAGGCCATCAATGGCGTGCTGATGATTGGCGTTTCCACTGCCGCGCTGATGGCGACCTTCCAGGATGCGATAAAGAGGACCGTCCAGACGCACCGGGACGCGCGCTGAGGTCTAGCCGCGCGGAAATCCGACCAGGTGCTGCGCATCGAGCCGGATGCCGATACGCTCGCCGAGCGCGTGGTCGTGGTGGCTAGGCGCGAACGACAATGCCGTCGCCCCGGAGGGAAGTCTGAGCGTGTAGCGGAACTGCGCGCCGCGGAACACGCGCTCGACCACCTCGGCGCGCAGTTCACTCTCGTCGTCATGGATCACGTCGTCGGGCCTGAGCAGCAGGTCCACGTGCGTGCCGGCCGGCTGGCCGCGAGTCAGGTGCCCTTCGATGACCCCGAGTTCCGTGGAAACCCGGCCAGGGCCGAGCACGGTGCCCGGGATGAAACTGCCTTCGCCGACGAAATCCGCGACGAAGCGCGTCGCCGGCGAGTGATAGAGCTTCCACGGCACGTCCC
>JALYJS010000434.1 GCA_030799345.1 Pseudomonadota bacterium
TTGATGTGCAGATCCACATCCACGAGCGCGGGCTGTTCGGCACCGGGGTACGAGAAGCTGACATTCTCGAAGCGGATGCCATCCTGCGGCCGCGGTCCGCGGACGACGGTGCCCCTGGTGCCGGCGACCGGCGTTTCCAGGTACTCGTACAAGGTCGCGAGGTAGAGATTGTCCTCGTACATGCCGCCGATCGCGGCCAGGCTTGCCGACACCGCCGCCTGGCCCTGGCGGAACAGCATCACGTACATCGTCATCTGGCCGAGCGTGATGCGCGCGGCAATGGTCGCCAGCGCGACCCAGGCATAGGCGCCATACAGGGTTGCGGTCGCGATCATCCCGAGCAGGAAACCCCAGGTATCCCGGCGGATCGTGAGGTCGCGATCCGCGGCATAGAGCTTGCGGAAAATCCCCCGATACCGCTCGAGCAGCAGCGGCCCCAGGCCGAACAGCTTAACCTCCTTGGCGTGGTCTTCGCGCGCCAGCACGGTCTCGAGGTACAACTGCATGCGCGTTTCCGGAGAACGCCACAGGAACAGGCGAAACGCGGCGCCGGAGAACTTCGCCTCGGCCAGGAAGGCCGGCAGCCCCGCAGCGATCAGGATGACGACCGCCCACGGCGAGAATTGCGCGAGCAGCGTGCCGTAGCTCACGAGCGAGATGCCGTTCTGCAGCAATCCGAAGGTTCGCATGACCAGCGACAGCGGCCGGCTCGACGCCTCGCGCCGCGCGCGCGTGAGCTTGTCGTAGAACTCGGAATCCTCGAAGTGCGACAGCTCGAGCGTCAGCGCCTTCTCCAGGATCATCGAGTTCACGCGCTGGCCGAGCTGGGCACGCAAAAGCGACTGGCACAACGAAATACCGCGCTGCATGCCCGCGATCGCGGCGACGAGCAAACCCTCGACGGCCACCAGCAACAGCACGCGGGTGGTCAGTTCGCCGCTCTCGGGGCCCGCCTGAAGCGCCGCAACGACCGCATCGATGATGAGTGCGCCGACGTATGCCACGGCCGCCGGCAACGTGCCGGCGAGCACGGTCAGGACCCCGAGCGAGATGCTGAGCCGCGGGCTGGTGGACCAGACCAGTTCCAGCGCACGCCGGCTATAGCCGAAGACACCAAAGAATCCACGCGCCAGTTTCGGCGCCGCGGGCGGCGTCGCATGACGTCGAGACTTGCCGAAGCTCACCTCAGCCCACGCCCATCGTCGTGAAGACGAACCCGATCAGGATTGCTGCGATTCCGATCCATTGCAACGCGGTCGGGCGTTCCTTCAGGACCGCCCACGCGAAGGCGAGCGTGACCACAGGATACGCGCCGGAGAGCGGCGAGACGATCGATGCCGGCCCGGTCTTGTAGGCGATGGCCGCCAGCAGGCCACCGAGCGCCAGGTTCGCTTCGCTCGCAATATTGGCCTCGTTGTCCCCGTAATAGGCATACGCATACCGGACGAGCACGCCGGTAACGCCCCAGAGCAAGAGTGCGACGCCGGCGAGCGGTATCCAGCGTTTTGAGGTTTTTGTTCCGTGGGGATCGGGCGGCGAATACGCGAGGCTCAGGCAACCGGCGATTACGCCGATGACACCGACCACCTGGAACGGCGACAGGGACTCGCCCAGGAAACGGTTGGCGAAGATCACCGTGAGCGCGGGATAGGCAGCCGACAGCGTGCCGACGATCGAGATTGGCCCGTAGACGATGGACTGGTAGTAGAAAATCCACGCGATGCCTTCGAGCACATACGCGAGCAGGCCCACCATCAGGAACACGCGGCCCTCGGGTGCAAGTATTGGCGGCGCGTCCTGACTCGCCCAGAACAGGATGTTTACCGCGGCATTCGCCACCGCGTAGTAGAGGCAGAATCGCGCCGGCGGCACTTCGCCGATGTATTTCTTGACGAGCCCCTGCGCGATGCCCCAAGCGAACATCGCGGCGAGCGTCGGCGCCAGCCAGACGAGCAAGCTTGCGTTCACGGTGGTGCTTTCGCGAACTCGCCTTTAGCGCGTCAGCCGGTACATCAGCACCGCGGCACGTTGGGACATTGGCGTCAGTGTGTCGAGCCCGGTGTACTCGCCGGGCGCGTGCGAATTGTCGCCGCCGCCGCTGCCGAGCCCGTCTAGGCAGGGCAGCAAGTGGGCGATGAAACCGATGTCGCCGGCGCCGCGCTTCGCGGGATCGAGCGCGACGACGGCCCCGAGCCCCAGGTCGCGACTCGCACCGTCGAGTTCGCGCAACAGCGACTCGTTGCCTGGCGTCGGCGTCATCGGCGGATAGGAGGCGTCGTCGAAGACGAGCGTCGCGCGCGTGCGCGGCAGATGACGCGCCACGATGGTCTGCATGCGCTCCATCGCGGAGCGTTCCTGCGCGAGGCTGATGAAGCGAAGGTCGCCGCGGGCGAAGGCCGCGGGTGCGATCACGTTGGTCTTGCCGGCAGCCGTTCCGCGATAATCGACGAGTGCCGCGTTCGTACCGCCGACGATGACGCTGGGATTGAGCGTCAGGTAGGGCTCGTCGCCGAGCTCCGCATGAAAGGCGGCGAGAATGCGCGCGACCTCGTAGACCGCCCCGCTTCCGCGTTCCTTGCCGAAGATCGCGCTCG